>JAHENZ010000230.1 GCA_018609755.1 Salinivenus sp.
AAGCGCACGCACGCAATTTCGGTTGGAAGTCCCTCGGACGGCCACTACGCCTACGACCTCGTACAGGGCAGTCTCCTAAAAGTGTGGAGGGGGCCGTTCCTTCAAGCCAATCCGATGTGGGAGGGGCGAGGGTACGAGCAACGGGCCGTTCCGCGCGGCAGTGGACCGGAGCTGTCGGGCGCCCCGCCGCTCGCGGTGCTCCCGGGCCGCTCGGCTCCATGGCCGGACTCGGTGCAGCAACGGGTCGAGCACGAGTACGAGGGATACCGTCTTGATGCACAGGGGCGGCCCTCGTTCGAGTATCAGTTTGAGGGTCTGGACGTGACCGATCAGTTCCGTGTCAAAGGGACGGGGCAGCGCCTCGAACGGACGCTGACGTGGTCGGGCACGCCGTCTTCCGACTCCATATACGTTCGAGTCCTGCGGTCCGAGGCCCTCCACCAGGTAGAACCGAATCGATTCGTGGTCGGCGATCGGGCCTTCTACCTGGAGCTGACGGACGGGGGGGACGCGGCGTTCGTCCGGCGTACGGCGGACGGGCGCGAGCTTCTCGTGCCGCTCTCCCCCGACGACGATTCCGGCCGCCTTCGCTACGAACTGATCTGGTAACTGCATGCACGTCTTGTCGTTTGACATTGATACCATTCTGACCGGCGACCGTCGCAGCCGCTTCGGAGCTTGCGGGCTCGTTCTGGCTCTTCTCTTGTTTGGAGGCGGGGCCCCTGTCCAGGCACAGGACGAATCGGCGACCGGGGACGTATCGGAGTCCGACTACTACCGGCTCATGTCGCTCCCCGTCCCGGACGGCGTAACGCTGGAGGTGGGCGGTATGACGCGATTGCCGGATGGACGACTCGCCGTCACGACGCGCCGCGGAGAGGTGTGGCTGATTGAGAATC
Source organism: Salinivenus sp. (assembly GCA_018609755.1). GTDB lineage: Bacteria > Bacteroidota > Rhodothermia > Rhodothermales > Salinibacteraceae > Salinibacter. Next base: position 900 of record JAHENZ010000230.1, read on the forward strand.
CAACCTTGGAGGGCGGGGAGGAACCGAGCTACACCCGATTTGCTCAGGGGCTTCACGAGCCGCTCGGTCTCGCCTACAAGGATGGGGCGCTCATCGCCAATCAGCGCGGCGAGCTGACCCGCATGGTGGACACCAACGGGGATGACGTGGCCGACCGCTACGAGAACGTCACGTCCTGGAAGCTGGCCGGCAACTATCACGAGTACTCCTACGGTCCAGAGGTGCTGCCGAACGGCGACTTCTTTGTGACCCTGAACCTGGCCTGGTTGAGCAGTGGCCGCAGTCTCAAGCCGTGGAGCGGGTGGGGGCTTCGGGTGAGCCCGGATGGCACGGTGAACCCAATGGTGGCCGGCATGCGCTCGCCCGCTGGGTTTGGGAAGAACGCCAAGGGCGATCTCTTCTACTCCGAAAATCAGGGGGACTGGATCGGATCGGGACGCATCACGCACGTCGAAGAGGGGGATTTTGTGGGCCATCCGTCCAGCTTGAAGTGGGCCGACCGCCCGTCGTCGCCGGTGGACCTCGCGCCGGAGGACATTCCGGATTCGGGGGCGCCGATGCACGAGGTAGCGGAGCAGGTGCCGGGTCTCAAACTCCCGGCCGTCTGGTTTCCCCACGGGGTCATGGGCATCTCCACGTCCGACATTCTGGTAGACAGTACTGGAGGGGCCTTCGGACCGTTCTCTGGGCAGCTTTTCGTGGGGGATCAAGGACGGAGTAAGGTGATGCGGGTCGCTCTGGAAACAGTGAAGGGTGAATATCAGGGCGCGGTGTTTCCGTTTCGGTCCGGATTCCACTCCGGCGTACTCCAGCTCGCGTGGGGGGACGACGGGTCGCTCTTTGCCGGCATGACCAATCGAGGATGGCCCTCCACCGGCAGCGAGCCCTACGGCATCGACCGGCTGGTGTGGACGGGCCGCGTGCCGTTTGAAATGAAGGCCGTGGAGGCCCGGACGGACGGGTTCAAGATCACCTTTACGCGCCCGGTGGATCGCGAGACGGCGGCCGATCCTTCCAACTACGAGATCAGCGGGTTTACCTATCACTACCACTCCACGTATGGCAGCGACGTCATCAATCGCCAGGGCGCCCCGATCACTCGCGTGAAGGTGGCGGAGGACGGGCGGTCCGTCCGGATTGCCGCCGACAGTCTGCGCCGCGGCTACATTCACGAAATTCAGCTTCAGAATCTAGCGTCTGAGTCTGGGGTCCCGCTGCTGCACGACGTGGGCTACTACACTCTCAACCGCATTCCGGAGGGCGAACCGCTGACGACAGGCGTTCGCGCCCAGCAAGAGGCGGAGACACCGTCGGAGGAGGAGACCTCCGCAGACGAAGATGCACCGTCGGACGCGACCGCCGAGAAGACGTTGCCCAAGCATCAGACCACGCAACCCGAGCATTGGACGGACGGGCCCGATCGGACAATCACGATTGGCACGAAGCCGGGCCTGCAGTTCAACAAGACCGAGCTTCAGGTGGAGGCGGGGGAGCGTGTGAAGCTCGTCTTCCGCAACACCGACGATCTCATGCACAATCTTCTCATCGTGCAGCCCGGAACGGTTGAGCCCGTGGCAAAGACTGCCATGAACATGGGGGTGGAGGGTCAGGAGCGCGGGTACGTGCCTCGAAGCGAGAACGTGCTCTATCACACGAGCCTTCTGGAGCCGGAGACGAACGAGGCCATCTATTTCCGAGCGCCCGAAGAGCCGGGCGAGTATCCGTACGTCTGCACGTTTCCGGGCCACTGGCGCACGATGCAGGGCATTCTGCGGGTTGGGGAGTAGGAGGGGTGGAGAAAGTCCGGGTCGCTTTGGTAGGTTGGGGGGCTGCGTTCCGGCATTTCTTGACGATGCGGCTCTTCTCATGTCTGATCTTCTCGACACCACGACCGACGACCGCGTCCGAACGATCCGGCTCGACCGGCCGGAGAAGCGGAATGCCCTCAACGCCGCGCTCGTCGCCGACCTGAAGGCCGCTATGGCCGACGCGGCGGACGCGGACGAGGTGCGCGTCGTGATCCTCACGGGAAACGGTCCGTCCTTCTCGGCGGGAGCCGATCTGGCGTCGCTACAGGAGCTGCGGTCGGCGAGTCCGCTGGAAAATGAGCAGGACTCCCGGCACCTGGCGGAGCTCTTTCGGCAGATCTACCTGCACCCGAAGCCCGTTATCGCACAGGTGAACGGGCACGCGATTGGGGGCGGGTGCGGGCTGGCGGCCGTGTGCGACTTTTCCTTCGTGTCGGAGGACGCGAAGCTCGGATTTAGCGAGGTGCGCATTGGGTTCGTGCCGGCCATCGTGATGGTATTCGTGCGGCGCAAACTGGGGGAGGCCGCTGCGCGCGACCTGCTGCTGCGTGGGCGGCTCGTGACGGCGGCCCAGGCCTCCGAAATTGGGCTCGTGAGCCGGGCGGTGGCCGATCGGCGGCTCGCCGACGAAGTGCAGGACCTGGCCCGCGAGCTGGCGACGGAGACGAGCGGGTCGGCCGTGGCCCTGACGAAACGCATGCTGGCGCAGGTGCCGGGGATGGGGTTGGAGGAGGGGCTCGATTACGCCGTGCAAATGAATGCCTTCGCACGGGGGACGGACGACTGTCAAGCGGGCATCGACGCGTTTCTCAACGACGAAGATCCGCCGTGGCGGCAGGAGGAAGAGGAGTGATCTGCTTCTCTCTTCCAGTGTGAACTCAAATTGTGACTGCGTCTTCGTTGTTTGCGTCGACGGCGGACGGCCGACCGCAGACGGCGCCCGTCAGTGTGCTGGCAGTCGCGTCTTGGGGGCGATCGCTGCGAGTACATCCCACAAATCCAGCCAACCATGATTGATTCATTTCTAGACCAGCACCCGGAGTACGACGATAGCAACTACATCGCCGAGACGGCCGTCGTCATTGGCGACGTGACGCTCGGCACCGGCGCGAGCATCTGGCACAACTGCACCCTTCGCGGCGACGTGAATTGGATTCGCATCGGAGCCGAGACGAACGTGCAAGACAACACCGTCGTGCACGTCACGCACGGCACAGCCCCGACGGACATTGGGGCTCGCGTAACCATTGGGCACGGGGCGATTATCCACGGCTGCACGATTGAGGACGAGGTGCTAATCGGGATGGGGGCGACGGTGCTCGACCACGCCGTGATCGGCACCGGCAGCATCGTCGGGGCGCAGGCCCTCGTGACGAAGAACACGGAGATCCCGCCCCGTTCGCTGGTGCTCGGGCAACCGGCCGAGGTGGTACGCGAGCTCACCGACGAAGAGGTGGCCTCCATCCAGGAGGGCGCCGACAATTACCTGCGCTACAGCGCCGTCCACGCGGGACGGGAGACGCCGGACGACAACCCGTGGTACGATCCGAATTGAATCGGATGGACGGTTGGACGTGTGAACGGAGAACAGGTACATCCCTTCACACATCCGCACCTCTACACAGAATTACACACGAGTTGCACGGGACGGTCAACACCGAGAGCGGTGGGCCGTCAAAGTCCCATCCGTCCCTTGGTGTTCGTCCGATCGTCCGATGCGCCTCGTTCTCCTGCTCGTCTGCAGCAGTCTCGTCCTCACGGCCTGCTCCGCCATCTCGATTGGCGAGCAGGACGTCTTTTTTCCGAAGCCGTCCGTGACGCCGCAGACGTTTGACCTGGAGGGCGTGCGGCTGGCAGACACGACCATAGGGGTGACGGACAGCGTGGACGTGAACGCATGGCACCTCACGCAGCCCGAGGCTCAGGCCACCGTTCTTTTCTTTGGGGGCAACGGATTTTATCTCGTGCAGTCGCGCGGCTACCTCCGCGCCCTCACCGGTCCCCCGGTCAATGCCCTGCTTTGGGATTATCGCGGCTACGGCCGGAGCGAAGGGGAGCCGAGCGTGACGGCGTTCCGTCAGGACGCGATCGCGGTGTACGACCATCTCGTAGAAAGCCGGGGCGTGGATCCGGACCGCTTGATCGTGTGGGGACACTCGCTCGGGAGTTTCCTTGCGGCCCGTGTGGCGACGGAGCGGGACGTCGCGGGCATCGTACTCGAAAACCCGGCCACGACCGTAGACGATTGGGTCGGGCATCTCATCCCGTGGTACGTGCGCCTCTTCTTGGGGGTGGATGTCGATCCGGCCCTGCGGACCGAAAGCAACGTCGAGCAGGTGCGGGCACTGGAGGTGCCGTTGCTGATGGTAGCGGGGGCGGAGGACAATGTGACCGACCCGGCCATGGCGCGTCTGCTCCACCGTGAGGCCGGCTCGCAGGAGAAGCGACTCCTTGTAGTAGAGGACGGCGGCCACAACGGGCTCGCCGAGACGGACACAGTCCAGGCGGCCTACCACGATCTGGTCGAGCAGGCGACCCCTGCACTTGAATCGGAACTGGGGGCTCGGGGACCAACGCCCGAAACCCAGCGCTAGTGGTCAGTCAAGCCGAAGGTGTCGAGTGCCGAATTGAATGCGCCCACTTGAATGCCGCTTCAACGGCCTGAATACCGTTCATTGATCGGCGCTCTACTCGATGTGGAAAACTTGACGCACCACTAACACAGCGGCGGAACGGTTCACGGCAGAAGTCCCGCGCACGTTTCCCTCTGTACTCCAAACAACGCGGACGGCCGGGGGTAAGAACCGTATCTTCCGCTACGAATCGCCCTTCGACGGGCATCCGTCGGGATCCACCGTCCTTTGATTTTCCGGCCCCGTTCATGTCTCGCCTGGATGCCTCCGCCATATTCCGACCAACGGACGACACCCTCTCTGATCGAGAACGGTCGCAGATTCAGACCCATCGGGTGCTGTTTTTGTTGGGGGCGGTGCTTTGCTTGTCGTTCATTCCCCTGTTCGAGATTGCGAGTCCCGGCACGCTCGACCCGAAATGGGACTGGATCGCCGTTTCGGGCCTCCTGGCGGGAGTGTTCGGCGCGTCCTTTCTCTCTGCACGCGTTCGTCGACACTATGCCGTCTGGGTTCAGGGAACGAGCTACGTCATCGTCGGCTGGTTTATCCTGATTAGCGTCCAAAATGGGTTTCGCAGCGACTACGTGGTTGGGCTTCTTCTGCTCCACGCCATCTTTACCGTGATTGTCGGCATCGGGGCCCGGTCGGTCCGGCCCGTGTTGCAGTTTGCACTCCTCAGCTTTCTTGCGACGGCGGGAGCGGTGAAGGCAAGTACAGTGACGCTTGGAGACGAAGCCGTCCTTCTTGGTGCGATGGCAACCGTCGCGCTGGTGCTCACCATTGCGATTCAACGGCTCATTTCCATTCGCGAACAACTTCAGGAACGGGAGTCCCGCCTCCGGGGATTGGCCAATAGCATTCCGGGCGTGGTTTTCCAGTTCTATGCCCGGCCCGACGGGCGTCGGGGGTGCTACTTCGTGAGCGAGCATGCCGACGAGGTGCTTGGCCTGTCGCCTGATCCAGATCGCTTCTACCAGCAGCTCATTGAGGGCATCCCCGCCTCACACCGAAGCAAAACGATTGAAACCATCGAGACGGCGATCCAGAACCAGGCCTCTCTTCGCTTTGAGGCTCCGTTCGAGACGCCGTCGGGCACTCGGATTTGGCTGCTGGGGACCTCGGCGGTACGGAGGCAAGGGGACGAACTTGTGTTTAATGGCGTTCTGCTTGACATTAGCGAGCGGCGAGAGGCCAAGAAGGCTCTTCAGCAGACCAAGAACCGATATCAGACCCTCGTAGAAAATTTTCCTAGAGGAGGGGTCTTCTTGTTCGATAAGAATCTCCGGTACACTCTTGCGGGTGGGGCGGAACTGGACGCGGTTGGGTTTTCGCCGTCTGATTTTGAAGGCACGAGGCCCCAGGACCTGTTTCCTGATGAGCTGGCCGCAGAATTGGAGCACTACTACGCACGAGCGTTGGCAGGAGAGGTGAGTAGTTTTGAGCAGACGTATCAAGGGAAGCACTACCGGATCCTAACGCTTCCCGTTCGGGCGAGCGACGGCAGCGTCGTGTCGGGCATGTCCGTGTCGTTGAACGTGACGGCACGAAAAGAACAAGAGCGGGCCCTGCGCGAGGCCAAAGAACAGGCCGAAGAATCCAGCCAGATTAAGACGACGATGCTCGCCAACATGAGCCATGAGGTGCGCACGCCGCTTACCTCGATTATCGGCTTCTCTGAACTGCTGAAAGACCATCTGGACGGTCCCCTCGAGGATTTTGCCCAGCGGACACACGAGAGCAGTCGGCGGCTCTCGGCCACCCTGGAGTCCATTCTGCAGCTATCGAAGCTAGAAGCAGGGGCTGAGACCCTTGATCGAGAGCGCATATCGCTCGACGAGGTTGTTCGGCAGACGGTCGAACTGCTGCGACCGAAGGCCGAAAAGAAATGCCTTTCTCTGGTGCTCTCGAACCGAGAACATAATGTGGAAGGGATCTGGAATGACGATGCGCTTCGTCGCATTACCCGCAATCTGGTGGAGAATGCGATCAAATTTACTCCGGAAGAGGGGCGGATCGACGTGCGGGTTGGACGAGAGGAGGGAGAGGCAATTCTCGAAGTGGAAGATACCGGCATTGGCATCAGTGAGGAGCTTCTGCCGGACGTTTTTGAAGCCTTTCGACAGGAGTCCGAGGGGCTCGACCGGGAGTATCAGGGAAGCGGGCTCGGGCTCTCAATTGTGGATCATTTGGTCGGGGCGTTGGGGGGCACCGTCGAGGTCGAGACGCAGAAGGGCGAGGGGACGTGCTTCACGATCCGGTTGCCGCTGAGCTCTGAGGACGAGTCGCGTGAGCTTTTGAGCAGCGGGCGAGAACCGAAGGGACGCTTGTAGTTCTGATAACGCTGGCTGTCGGGCAGGAGGGAACGGACTATTCCTCGTCGGTCTGTTCCCGGTACACGGCCTCGATACAGTCGGCCAGGGACAGGCCCCAGTCAAAGTTGAAAGCCTCAAATCCGTCCAGCACCTCCTTCTGCTTCATCTCTTCGAGGGAGGCGCCGGCCTGACGCTGCTTCGACACGTATTCGTTGAGGGCAGTGAGAAAATTCCGCATCACGAGAAGATCCTCCCGGCCCCCGCTCACGCCGTACTCGGGATTCCCGTGACCGTGAATCACGATGGTATCGTCATCGAGCGCTCCGTGGAGGGTCTCCAGGATGTCGATCCAGTTTGTGGAGCTGGCGCCTCCGTCGACGTCGATAAATGGATAGGCCCGATTGAACACGAGATCGCCCACGTGCACGACGTTGGCCGACTCAAAGAAGACCACAGCGTCGCCCCCGGTGTGAGCCGGGCCGTAGTGGCGGAGCGTGAGGCGCTCAGACCCGACCGACTCGGACCACTCGTCTTCGAACGTGTCCGTGGGGACCGTTCCAACCTCTTCGTCGTCCTCCGCAGCGGCCCGCATCAGATCGGGCACGTTGGCGTGTGCGAGCAGGCGGTCGGTGTGCTGGGCGAAGACGCCGTTGCCGCCCACGTGATCCCCGTGGTGATGTGTGTTGATTACGAGGTCGAGCGGAGGCGTCCCGCGCTCTTGTAAGCCCGTCCAACAGTCGGGTGCGGATTCGGGAAACTGGGTGTCGACCACGACCATCGCGTCGTCGGTGGCCAGCCATCCGATGGTTCCCCCGCGCTGGGTGAAGAAGCCCACGCCCTGCCGGAGGGCGGTGAAGCCATCCATGCGGGGAGCCCACGACTGTAGAGAAGAAAGGAGGGGGGCAGCGGCGATCACACTCCCGGTGTGGCGAAGGAACCGTCGGCGAGAAAGCATTGGGTACAGGGGCAATGTGAGAAGAGAACGCGTTCTCGCATACGAGCAGAATGTATCAACATACGAACCGGTATAGGGACGGAACGTTCGGCGCCGGTCGGAGAGCCTGAGTACGTGCTTTCGGCGGTTTTCTTGTCGGCTCCGCGTCCCATAATTTGACATCTGATTTCCTGCCTCCGTTGATGAAGTCCGCTACTTTTCTCACGCCCTCCGCCATCGGTCATGCGTATTCCTTCGATTCTCCTCTGTGCTATGATCGTTATCATGCTCGGGGGATGTGCCGGCTCCGGCCCGAGTACGTCTGCCGACGATGCGGCAGGCGAGACCACCTACGACAATGCCACCCTCGAAAACATGCGGGAGGGCACCTACAACGACGCCTGGGAATCGAGCTACGAGCCGTTGCCCGCCCGTCCCACCGTGATTCAGGATGCGACCGTGATGACCGCCGCCGGGGAGACGATTCGAGAGGGCGACGTGCTGCTCCGCGACCGAACGATCGATTCCGTGGGGACAGACGTGCCGGTGCCCGAGGGGGCACGCGTCATCGACGGCAGCGGCAAGTACGTGACGCCCGGCATCATCGACAGCCACTCGCACCTCGGCGTCTCGGCCACGCCGGAAGTTGGACCGCATTACGACAACAACGAGGAGGGCATGGCCACGCCGGGACTCTGGATGGAGCACGGGGTGTGGCCACAGGGGCCTGGGTTTGCACGTGCGCTCGCAGGCGGCACCACGACCGCCCTACTACTGCCCGGAAGCGGTGACGTCATCGAGGGACGCGGCTTTACGGCTAAGCTCGTCCCGGGCCGGTCGCCCCAGGACATGAAGTTTCCGGACGCTCCCCCGACCCTCAAGATGGCCTGTGGGGAAAACCCGAAGGGCGGATCCTCCTACCCGACCACGCGAATGGGGATTGCCGAGGGCTTCCGGAGCACGTTCATCGAGGCCCAGAAGTACCGCAAACAGTGGGACGCCTGGCTCGAAGCGCCCACCGGCGATCCCCCAGAACGAAATCTCGGCATGGAGACTCTCGCGGAGGTGCTTCGTGGCAACATGCTCGTGCAGGTCCACTGCTACCGGGCCGACGACATGACGACGATGTTGGAGATCGCCCAGGAGTTTGACTTCGAGATCCGCTCCTTCCACCACGCCGTAGAGGCTTACAAGATTCGCGACCGACTCGCCGAGGAGGAGGTCTCGGCGTCTATGTGGTCGGACTGGTGGGGGTTCAAGATGGAAGCCTTCGACGGCATTCCGGAAAACGTGGCGTTGATGCATGACGCCGGGGCCCGGGCCATCGTCCATTCCGACGACGACCTCGAGATTCAGCGCCTGAACCAGGAGGCGGCCAAAGCCCTGCGGGCCGGGCGCGAGGCGGGGGTAGACATTACGCGAAACGAGGCGCTTCGCTGGATCACGGCCCACCCCGCGTGGGCACTCGGTATTCAGGATCGGGTCGGGACGCTGGAGGAAGGAAAGAATGCCGACGTCGTGCTCTGGTCGAGCGACCCCTTCAGCATTTACACGAAGGCACAGCGCGTGTGGGTCGACGGGGCGCTCGTCTATGACCGCAACGATCCCGACTACCAGCCCCGCTCGGACTTCGAACTGGGCAGCCCGAGTACTCAAAATTGATCCATCCCCTACCGACCGTCTCGCTCGACCTGCCTGACGCTCCCCTTTCCCATGGTTTCGCTCCGCCGATTTCTTCCTGTTCTCGTCCTGCTGCTTGTCGGCCTTCTGTGCTGCCGTCCGGCCGCTCACGCCCAACCCACCGCCATCGTGGGCGGCACGGTGCATCCCGTCAGTGAGCCCCCCATTGAAGATGGGGTCGTTATCCTGGAAGATGACACAATTGCGGCCGTTGGACCTCGCGCTGAGGTTTCCATGCCGGAGGGGGCCCGCCGGATCGACGCCGACGGGACCGTCGTGACGCCGGGCCTCATCGACGCGGCCACGTCGACCGGCCTCATTGAGGTGAGTGCCGTGGCCTCGACCCGCGACCAGGCCCTCGATACCGACGACGCCGTGCGGGCCGCCTTCCGGGTCACCGATGGCATTAACCCAAATTCCGTGGTCATTCCCGTCACGCGACTGGGCGGCGTCACCACCGTCGCATCCATCCCGACCGGCGGGGGCATCTCAGGTCAAGGAGCTGTAATCGACCTTCACGGTCCCACGCTCCAGGAGATGCTCGTCCGTGACCGGGCTGCGATGTACGCCCACTTCACCCCGGAGGCCGCCGAAGCGGCCGGGGAGGCTCGCGGGGGCCTCGCCCTGCGATTGCGAGAGGCCTTCGAAGACGCGCAGTTTTACGCCGAGAACGAGGATGCTTACCAGGAGGGCGCGACGCGATCACTGTCGGTCTCGCGGCTCGACCTGGAGGCGCTCGCGAGTGTGCTCGCGGGCGATCGGCCCCTCGTCGTTCGGGCTGCGCGGGCCAGTGACATCGACGCCGCCCTTCGGATTGCCGAGGAGTTCGACGTGTCCCTGCGCATTCTGGGTGGAGAGGAAGCCTGGATGCGGGCCGAGCGCTTGGCCGACGCCGAGGTCCCGGTAATCGTAAAGGCGCTGGACAACCTGCCCGCTGAATTCGACCGGCTCGGCACCCGGTTCGACAATGCTACGCAGCTGTCCGAAGCTGGTGTGCCGGTGATCCTGTCCACGCTCGACACGCACAACGCCCGCAACCTGCGCCTAGAAGCGGGCCACGCTGTGCGCCATGGGATGGACTGGGACGCGGCGCTACGGGCCGTCACGGAGGCCCCGGCCCGAGCCCTCGGCGTGCACGATACGCACGGCAGCCTCGAGCCGGGCAAGACGGCCAACGTCGTCGTGTGGTCGGGCGACCCCTTTGAACTGATGACGAGTGCCCGTCACGTCTTCATCGGCGGAACGCGGGTCGAGGACGACTCCCGCCAGAAGCGGCTGATGCGTCGCTACCGAGACCAGGAGGAACAGCCCCAGGCCTACGACGACGGGACCGGGCAGTAGGGCGGTCGGAGGCAGAGTGTGATTCCAGATTGGTCCGCAGAAAATATCTGACCGTACGATGGTACTCCGATGGGGGCGCCACTCGTTTTCGGGGTCGACCATGGGGGGCGATATACGTTCGGTATAACCGATCTGGCTCCGCGTTCTCAACTCGGTCGGTCCCCGGGGGTCGTCAAATCCACTCCGGGTCCTGGACCGTGCGCTCATTTTGTAGATTCCCCGTATTCTGTGTGGACGCGGGTTCGAAGAGGAGCACGTGCGCCTCCCCGTCTCCAGCTACGGGCCGGTGCTCGGTTCCCTGTGGCACGATGCAGTAGTCTCCTTCCTCCAGCCGGACGTTGTCTTTGTCTCGAAGCTCAATGGTGAGGCATCCGGCCATAACGAGAAAAAACTCGTCCGCCGCCGCGTGGTGATGCCACTCGAAGGGGCCTTCGAGTTTGGCGACTTTCACGTGCTGCCCATTGAGCTCCCCAATAATCCGAGGGGCCCACTGCTCGTCGAACTGGGCCAGTTTTTCGCTGAGGGTGCCCGTTTGCATGTGTACCGTTTGCAGAATGAACACACAGCGACGAGTGGTTTCGTCTGCTTTCTGTCTCGAAAGGGAGCCTCATCGAAGCGTTTCGAGCGCCTACTGGAAGGAGTCGGCAGTTCTCCAGGTGGAGCGAGCCCTAATACCGCCGTCCAATTTTGAGGCGGCCCGATGCACGGGTTGACCTACCGAAATCCTGCGCGACAGTCTGTGCCAGTCGAATGTTTGGAGAACAGTACCGCTGTGGATGCCAGGAGGAATGGTCATTTCTTCCGGGCTTTTGGAGGCTCTTTTCTCGAGAATGAGAGCAATCTGAGAAAGGGGACAGGAGGATTGACGAAACTTCGCCTGCAAGGCCATAGATGCCGGTACCGGGACGTATAGTCCAGAATAGGTTTCCCTCCGGAGCACAGCCTGAATATCTTACCTTGAAAGGCTGCTCCGAAAAAAAGATGAGGAGGTCTTGGGGAGATGGATCAAGCCGTAAAAATCTCGGGACAATTCTTTCACAAATCCAAGTGCCCTCCGAGGACGTTCCTGTCACAAATAGCCCTCTAAAACCATGCAAACCACACGTATCAGAGCATTTCTGGCGCTGCTCCTAGTAAGCGGTTTGGTTCTGGTTGGTTGTCAGGACTCACTTGTTCGCTCTTTTTCTCAGAAAGGCGACAGGTCTGTAGCCTCAACAACTGCTCAGGGAAAAGGTCCAAACGGGATCGGACAGTGTGATACGATCGTCACCCCGAGCGGCACCATTCAGGCAGCGATTGATGCCGCGGGCAGTGGGGAGGTGATTTGCGTAAAACCCGGCATTTATACCGAGAATATCACCATCGGGGAGTCGGTCACGGTCCGGGGACAGACGCCCGCGACGAGCGGCAATCCCGTTGTTGTGAAAGGATGGGTGTCGATCGAGGCGGAAGGATCGGTCCTCCGTCGCGTGGTTGTCACTCGTGAAGGGCCCACGTCCCTTCCAGTAGATCCCTTCGGTATTCGCATCACAGCTAGCAATATCCTTGTTGCGGATAATGTCGTCCATTCTATCAGTGAAGAGGTTGAGCGTGGCTCGATTAACGGAATCCAGGCATTCGGTGGAGAGCCGCTCTCAGACATCACGATCAAGAACAACATCGTACGTGACTACAGGAACGTCGACGATCAGGGCGATCCAGTATTCGGTGTCGCGGGGATCAAAGTCCAAGCCGACGTATCCGACGTTGAGGTGACGGGAAACGAGGTTCGCGACTTACACAGTGATTTTGGGTTCGGGGTCGTTCTCACCACGTCCAGTAGTGCCGATGGCGTCCCGAAGGACGTTCTGGTTGAGAACAATACGCTAGAGGGCATCAACGACGGGACTGTATTCGGTGTCTTCAGCGGCTCAAATAGTGGCCGGGACGCGCCTCCGTTTCCAGGTAGTGCTGTCGGCATCGAAGCGGAAGCTGAGGAGGCGACTGTTCGCGGAAATAACCTCCTGGCCCCGAACGGCGTGGAAAATAAGGATGAACAGGATCCCCTCGTCGCGGAATGCAACTGGTGGGGCGATAAATCAGGCCCGACCGACGATGGCAACCATGGCGGTGGAGGTACATGGGCCTTGGAACGCAACAATTCGGAGATCGAATATACCCCGTGGCTGAACGCTCCAGCTCCCTCGAATGCGTGCGTCGGCGGTGAGAGACCAGGAAATAGGTAGCGTTTGAATCCCCTCAAATACTCTATCAAAGGGGCGAGCCCGGCACCTCTCGGTGTCGGGCTTTTTTTAGTGTGTGCCATGCATACTCACAGGCTTTAGGGTGAGAGTCCCGAATGAGCCGAGTCGCAGGAATCATTAGCAGAAGGCAAGGCGCTGTCCGTGAGGGTAGGACTGAAAGAAGCCGGATGCAAAAAGGGGTTTTGACGAACA
>JAHENZ010000231.1 GCA_018609755.1 Salinivenus sp.
AGGCCGAACGCTCGCCACGTTCGCGCAAGTCACTGTCAGACTTCGTGTTCGGGGCCAACTGGGACACATCCACCAGTATTGTGGGCGACGACTGAACACAATTCTGTTCACCTTGAGGCGCAGCATGCCAGCTTCCGGAGTCTCATAGACGGGATTTGAGGCCGAAAGCGGGTCGTTCCTGTAACGAGCCTTCCCGCTCACACGACTTCACGAAGGGCGTGGGGAAGCTGGATCGATTTTTGGTTAAGATATAGGTCCCGTTGCAAATTAGTCATTTGCTTCAAGGAAACCTTTCGTTGTAATTGACTGCACGTTCGGGCTTTAGTTTATGATTGTCCGAGGTGTACTGTACCTTACGGTATCGGCATCCTGCAGTTATCGACGTGCAGTTGATTTACGCGCTGTTCGGCCTTTCGACATACCTTTCAGCTAGCCCTACTTGTCCATGGATGCGATTGACTGGGTCCGTCAGTTTTTCGAAGAGCAGCTAGCCAGCACGGAGAACGAGGTCTGGCCGCTTTCTCCGGGGACAGCTGTGTCGACACAACAGATCATTTCCCACCTCGTCGACCAGACCGTGCGGCGGGCGGCGCTCGATGCGGCTACGCATGACGGCACCACGGCCGACGTATCCTGGGAGCACTGTCTCATGGTGGCAGCCCTTACGGAGCTGCGGTCGATTCGGCTGCTCGCACGCAATCAGACGTAGATTGATCGCCCGTTTGGGGAGTGTCGGTGCCGTACAGCGCAGTGAAACGGACCGCTCCGCGAATGCTCGAGACCTGAATGCCCGACTCTGCCTCCACGTCTGAGAACCGCCCGCTCCGAATTGGAGTGCTCGGATGTGGACCGGTCGCGCAGGCGGCTCACTTCGAGGCGTGTCGGAAAGCAGAAAATGCGGAATTGTACGCCCTCTGCGACGCTGCCGACGATCTTCGCGAACGGATGGCCGCTGTGCATCAACCGAAGGCGCAGTACGCCTCGTACAATGAGATGCTGGCGGACCCGGCGGTCGACGCCGTGATTGTCGCGACGGCGGACGCCTTCCACATTCCCGCCGCTCGGAAGGCCATTGCGGCCAACAAGCACGTTCTCGTCGAAAAGCCGCTCGGCACGAATCTGGGCGCCTGTATCGACCTTCGCGACCGCCTGAGCGAAACGGGCCTCACCCTCCAGGTGGGCCACATGAAGCGGTTCGATCCGGGCATCGCGTTCGCCCGTCGGTTCATTCAGGAACGGCTGGGCGAGATGTTTGCCTTCAAGGCGTGGTACGCGGACAGCACCCACCGCTACGACATGACCGATGCCACGCAGCCGGTCATTAAAGAGAGCACACAGGCCAAAACCCCGGCCGAAGACCCGAAGGCTGACCTCGCAACGTACTACCTGCGTGCCCACGGAAGTCACCTGTTCGACACCGCCCGTTTTCTTGGAGGCCCAATTGAGGCCGTCCGGGCTCGTCACACGGAAAAGGCCGGCCCACACTGCTGGTTTATCGAGGTGGCATTCGCAAATGGCACCCTAGGGCACCTCGACCTCACGGTGGCCGTGCGGATGGACTGGGACGAGGGATTCCGGATTTACGGCGAGCAGGGGAGCGTGCTGGGCAAAACGTTCAATCCCTGGTACTTCAAGGCGAGTGAGGTAGAGTGCTTCTCCGAAGAAGACGGAGAATACCATCGGCCGCTTGGCGCCGACGCGCACTTCTACCGCCGACAGGTGGAGGGCTTCGCCTCCACCATTCTGAACGGGGCGTCTCTACAGGGCACCAGTATCGACGAAGGCATCGACGTCGTCCGGGCCATGATTGCGACGGCGCGATCCGTGGACTCCGGGCGATGGATCGATCTCGATGACGTAGACGGGACCTTATGATGGAGCTCGGCATTTTCGCCAAAACGTTTGAGCGCGACTCCGTTGGGGCCATCTTCGACGCGGTGCAGGCACACGGACTGCCCGTCGCCCACTTCAACATGTCCTGCGCTGGGCTCTCCTCCCTGCCCAACTCCATTCCGGATCCGCTTGCCGAATCCATTGGCGACGCGGCAGCAGAGCGGAGCCTCACGCTCGCCGGCGTCTCGGGCACGTTCAACATGATTCACCCAGACGTGTCGGTACGGGAAACGGGACTCCGGCGTCTGGAGGTGCTGGCAGCAGCCTGCGACGCGATGGGAACGGACGTCATCACGCTTTGCACCGGCACCCGCGATCCGAACGATAAGTGGCACCGCCACCCGGACAACGCCACGCCTGCTGCCTGGCGCGACCTCTGCCACAGCATGGAACGGGCCCTTGAAATTGCGGAGACGCACGACGTTGTACTCGCGTTCGAACCCGAGCACGCGAATGTCGTCAATACCGCCCAAAAGGGCCTTCGGTTGATCCACGAAATGGGCAGCTCCCACCTGAGCGTCGTATTCGATCCGGCGAATCTGTTTGAAACGGCCGAACCGGACGAGCGTCGTCGCCTCGTGGAAGAGGGACTGAACCTGCTGGGCGAGCACGTCGTCATGACCCACGCGAAAGACCGACGGGCCGACGGTGCGTTTTGTCCGGCCGGCCACGGCGTCCTCGATTACGAACACTACCTCCAGTGTCTCCGGACGCATGAGATCGACGTGCCGCTGATTCTGCACGGGCTCGACGAGTCGGAGGTGCCCGACTGCCTCTCGTTTTTGCGCGAGCAGGTAGAGGGCCCCTGACGCTTCTGCCCTCTCGTTCGGTCACGCTCGTCGAGATCGGAACGGGATTTTCCTAAACAGTCGGGCGCGTCTCGTCGTGCACGAATGGGTATTTCCCCGCTCCCGTCACGGGTCGCGCTGCGTACGTTCACGCCTCCTGCTGATTTCCTATGCCTGACTCCGGCTCCGAATCGAGAGAACCGACCCTCGACATCCTAAAGAAGCTCTGGGGGGTTCTGGCGCCGTACAAGGTGCGCGTCCTGGCCCTCGCCCTGCTCATCAGCTTCTCGGCGGCGCTGGAGGCGGTGGGGCCGCAGTTCGTCCGGTACGCCTTCGACACCGTCATCCCGCAGGGAGACGCGCAACTGTTCCTTTGGTTCGGACTCGCGTTCGCGGGGTTCTATCTCTTCCGGGCCGTGGTGGAATACGGGGGCATGTTTTGGAGCTATGCCCTCACCCAGCAGGTGGTGAGCGACGTGCGGATGCAAGCATACGACCACCTCCTCAAACTGCCGGTCGCCCGGTTTGCCGACGAGCAGTCCGGATCCCTGAGCTCGCGAGTGGTGAACGATCCCAACGCGCTGGAGGGCATGATTCAGGCCGCTGCCTCGCGCCTCTCCGGTCAGTTGGTGGCTATTTTGGTGGTCGCCGCAATTCTGGTGACGATGAGCTGGAAACTCGCTCTGGTGAACCTGGTGGTGCTCCCCCTCCTCGCAGCGATAACGTACTATTACCAAGACCCGCTCCGCGAGGCGTCCCGCAACATCCGAGAAACAGTGGCCCGTATGACGGCCGCCTCTACCGAGGCCGTGTCCAACATCCGCGTGGTGAAGGCCTTCGTGAGCGAAGACCAAGAGCGCGAGCGCTTTGGCAAAGAGAACCAAGCGTACGTGGACCTCAACCTGGACCGCCGGAAGGACGTGGGGGCGATGGAGGGCCTCATCAACGTGACTGCCAACTACGGCATCGGGGCGCTCCTGCTGGTCGGCGGCTGGATGACGGCCCACGGCAGCCTCACGATTGGGGAGCTGACGGCCTTCATCATGTACCAGCGACAGTTGCAGGGGCCGATCAAATCGGTCATGTTCTTCAACGACAAGCTGCAGGCCGGCATGGCGGCGCTGGAGCGACTGTCCAACCTCACGAACGCCGCGCCCGAGGACGGGGGCGAGAAGGACGACGTGCCCGTCGGAGCCGTCGAGCTGGACAACGTGTGGTTCACGTATCCGGAAGCCGACGAGCCCGCGCTCAAGGGGTTATCCCTTCGAGTGGAGCCGGGCCAGACCGCCGCGCTCGTCGGCTCGTCCGGCGCCGGCAAAAGCACGGCCGCCAGCCTCATCGCCCGCTTCTGGGACCCGCAGGAGGGCCGCGTGACCGTCGATGGGCACGACTTGCGCTCATTTGACCTGAAGGCACTCCGCCGCCGCATCGCCCTGGTACCGCAGGACCCAACGCTCTTCTCCGGTACGGTGGCCCAGAATATCCGCTACGCCGATCCGTCCGCGCCTGACGACGCTGTTCGTCGAGCGGGCGAGATGGCCAACGCCCACGGATTCATCCAGGGCTTGCCCAACAGCTACGAGACGCAGATCGGGGAGCGCGGCGTTCGCCTGTCCGGCGGGCAGAAACAGCGGGTGGCCATTGCCCGGGCCATCCTGAAGGACGCACAGATCCTCCTGCTGGACGAGGCGACCTCCGACCTCGACAGCGAGTCGGAGGCCGTCATTCAGGACGCCCTCGACGGCCTCTTCGCCCGGGGCAGCGGGCTCACCTCCATCGTCATTGCCCACCGGCTGAGTACGATTGAGGATGCCGACACGATCTTCGTGCTGGAGGAGGGGCGGCGGGTCGAGGCCGGCTCCCACGAAGAGCTGCTGGCGCTCGACGGTCGCTACGCAGAACTTCGGGCCCTACAACGCCGGGAGGACCCCTCTCCCCGAATCGGATCGGGCAGCGGCGTTGCGTAGTCGAAAGGGGAACTCCTTGCCGCATTCCGTCGGTGGGTCCCATACCTCTTGCCTTCGTTCGGCTCCCGTTACAACATTGTATCTCTAAGTTTACGCATATCCCGGGGGCGATTTTGTTATACTGGTAGTGGACGTGATAATGAAAAAACGCCGCCCCCGGTAGTCGGGACGGCGTTTCTTTTTTTTGTCTCAGCTGATCTTTGCTGCGTTGCAAAGATCGGCATTGTCGTTTTGTCCCGGTTCGCATGTCCAGAATCTGGAGTCCTCTCCTCCTTTTCGCCCTCTTCTGTACCGGTCTAGGATGTGGATCGGATGGATCGGCTCCCACTCCGCCCTCTTCGGCGAACACGTTGGCTCCGCCCGTTGGATCGGGAAGTGGACAACCTCGGCTGCAGATCGGTCCCAACAACGCAGTGTGGCTGAGCTGGGTTGCCCCTCGGGGCGAAAACCGCCACGCCCTCCGGTACACCCGCCACACGGACACGGCGTGGACGGAACCGAGGACGGTTGCCACTGGAACCGATTGGTTCGTAAACTGGGCGGACCTGCCCTCTGTGCGCCCGTTACCCGACGGCCGCGTCGCTGCTCACTACCTGGAGAGCAACGGAAAGCGCGCGCTCGCCTACGCCGTGCGTATTACCCAAACGAGGAGCGACGGCTCGTGGCGCAAGGCCATCACGCCCCACACCGACGGCACCCCCACGGAGCACGGGTTCGTCTCACTGCTTCCGTGGGAGAATCACCAACTGCTGGCCGTGTGGCTCGATGGACGAAAAATGGCCGGCCCGGGACATGGACAGGGCGAGATGACACTTCGCGGGGCCGTCCTCGACTCGACCGGCACTGTAAACCAGCGGGCCGTGATCGACGGCCGCACGTGCGAGTGCTGTGCCACGAGTGCCGTGCAGACTGGAGATGAAGCTCTGGTGGCCTATCGGGATCGCTCCGACGCCGAGGTGCGCGACATTCAGCTCGTGCGGTTCGACGGGGAACAGTGGTCGAAGCCGATGCTCTTGCACGAGGACGGATGGAAAATTGAGGGCTGTCCGGTCAACGGTCCGGCCC
Organism: Salinivenus sp.; assembly: GCA_018609755.1. Lineage (GTDB taxonomy): Bacteria > Bacteroidota > Rhodothermia > Rhodothermales > Salinibacteraceae > Salinibacter. The sequence goes on from JAHENZ010000231.1 coordinate 5,714, forward strand.
TAGCGGCACAGGACGACCGGGTGGTGGCGGCCTGGTTCACCGCCGCCGACGGACGACCGCGCGTGAAGGCCGCCTTCTCAAACGATGGCGGACATCGGTTCACTGCCCCGGTCGTCGTGGCGGAGGGACAAACGAAGGGACGAGTCGACGTGGTGATGCTCAACGAGGATGCCGCTGTCGTGAGCTGGCTGGGAGAACGAGACGATCACGGTGTGATCCAGACGCGGGCCGTGCGATCCGACAGCACGATGTCAGCTCCGATGACGATTGGCACTGTGCCGTCCGCGGCCCGGAGCGTGGGATTCCCCCAGTTGGAGCGAAGCGGTTCTCACCTCTACGCGGCCTGGGTGACCCCGGACAGCACGGACACCTCGACGGTGCAGGTGGTGCGGACGCCGATTTCGGCCGTGCGATCGGGATCGTAACCGGGCCTTCCACGAACGCTGTGCCGTTCGCGACACAGACTACGGCGTGTCGGCCCCGGTCGCCGCCATCGTATCGGCGGGAGCCGTCGTCGCCATCGTATCCGTCGGAACGGTCGGCGCCGGAGCAGTCGTGGTGTCCGGCAGGGGCACGTCGTTCAGCACCTCCTCCAGCTCGCCGAACCGGTCGCCAAACTCTGCGAAGTTGCCGTTCTGCAGGGCGCTTCGGGCCTCCTGAATGAGCTCCTTCGCCCGTTCGAGGCCCTCGACCTGCTGCGGCGCGGCAGCCTGCGCGGCCCCTGCCGCCTGCTCCATCTGGGCCAGGGCCTGCTGGCGCGTCTCCACTACCTGTTCGCCCAGCACGCTGTTAAGCGACTGGCGCAGGGTCTGCTTCATGGCCACGCGCTGGTCGGTCGCCGCAATGACGCGCTGCATCTCCGGAATCTGGATCTCTTCCGCAATCAGGAAGATCGGCTCCACATAGAGGAACGATTCTTCAATGGGCACCACGATGAGATTCCCGCGAATGACGCTCGACCCCCTCTGGTCCCAGAGCGAAAGCTGTTGCGAAATCTCCGTGTCCTGATCAATTCGTGACTCAATCTGATTGGGCCCGCGGATGAGACGATCTTTCGGAAGGTCGTAGACGACCACCTCGCCGTAATTCGGTGGATCGGATCGGGCCGCAATCCAGCTGATCATGTTGTCACGCCCGTCGGGGGTCATGGGCAGCATCAGCATAAATTCGAGTCCGCTCGCGTCCTCCCCCGGAAGACTCGTCAGGATGTAGTAGGGATCCATGCGTCGCTGCTGTCCGGCGTACTGCTCCCGGGGACGCGTCCACAGGTCCTCGTTGTTGTAGAATACCTGCGGTTCAGTCTGGTGGTAGCGCCGGTACCGCTCCACCTGCATCTCGAACATGTCCTGCGGATAGCGAATGTGGTTCTGTAACCGCTCCGGCATCTCGTCCAGCGGCTGGAAGAGATCCGGAAAGATCTCCTGATACGTCTGAAGCACCGGGTCGTCCGGATTCGACACGTAAAAGGACACGTCCCCGTCGTAGGCGTCGACGACGATCTTCACCGAGTTGCGAATGTAGCGCGTGCCCTGATACCCCTGCTGTCCGCTGATGGGCTCGGAGTAGGGAAAGGAGGTGGTCGTCGTATAGGCGTCCTGAATCCAGTACTGCCGGTCGCCGCCCAGTACGAGGTACGGATCGTTGTCGAACTTCAGGAAAGGCGCAATGCGACGCACCCGTTCGCCGACCTTGTTCCAGAACTGGATCTGGCTGTCGTCCTGGATGTAGTCGGTCAGCAGAATATTGAAGTCGCCCAGGTGATACGAAAAGAGCAGTTGCTTCCAGAAGCTGCCTACGTTCACGCCCCCGTCGCCCTCGTAGCGGGTGTATACGTTCTCGCCGGACTGCGGGTAGTGAAGCTCCAGCGGCTCCTCGTTGGGATCGCCGGCGGGGACGATGCGGTAGTGGGGCGTGTTTTCGCCGTAATACATGGAGGGATCATCCACGTCCAGCGCCTCGTGCTCGGTCTGCGGCGGAATGTCGCGAACCAGAAATTCGGGATCCCCCTCCGTGCCTTCGCGAGCCACGAGGTTGGCCACCGAACCGTAGCCGTGCGTAAAGCGCACGTGGCGGTTGTCCCACGTGTCTTCGGGCAACTGCTGCGTCAACTCACGCGGAGAAACCATCACCTGCCGGTAATCCCCGTCGATGGTGTAGCGGTCCACGTCCACGCTGTAGAACTCGTAGTAAAGCCGGATTTCCTGCAGCTGGCGATAGGTGTCGATCAGGAGGCGCGGGTCCCACAGCCGCACGTTGTCGATCGTCTCCTGATTGTCCGCGACCGCGTCGGGCGGTAGAGTCGGACGAGCCGGGTACGACTCCTCTTTAAAGTCCTCCAGCCCGTAGGCCTCGCGGGTCATGTCGATGTTGTGCTCCAGGTACGGCTGCTCCATCTGCAGCTCACTGGGGTTGACGGTGATCTGCGTCACGAGGGCCGGGGCCACCACGAGTCCTCCCACCAACAGCACCACGTAGCCGAGCACGCCGATGCCCAGCAGGCGCAGGTTCTGACGGTAGAGGTTGTACGCCACAATTGCGGCCAACCCAAGGGTAGCAACAATCATGAGCCACAGGGCCGGGAGCATCACGTTGATGTCCGTGTAGCCGGCCCCGTAGACGGCCCCGCCGCCGCCCTCCTGCAGCATTTCGTAGCGATCGAGGTAGAAGCCCCAGGCCCAGCCCAACAGCAAAACGATGAGATTGGCGCCCAGGTGGCGCAACGGCTTCGGCTTTACTTGAAACTGTCCGTTCTGCACCCCGATCTCCCCGGCAATCACGTAGCCGGTGCCCAGTGCCAGAAGTCCCAGAAAGACGAGCCCAACGAGGGCGCTTTGCATCGCCTGAATGAAGGGCAGCTCCAGCATGTGGAACGCCAGATCGTGGCCGTAGATGGGATCTACCTGTCCGTAGGATCCGGCGTACCAGAAGCGCAGCAGGCTGTCCCACCGTCCCGAAAAGCCGGCGGCGAACAGAAGGGCCAGCAGTCCCGCCACGACGTACGCAAAGCGTTTCAGGCGATCGCGCGTGAGGGGCTTGCCTCCCAGATCGGGCGCCTCCCCGCCCTGCGCCCACTGCGAGGCCCACAACGGCGGGATGCGACGGAGCAATATGTTGAAGTTGGCCCCAAAGTAGAGCCCGGCGATCGCGAACACGAGCACAAAGATCAAAATCTGCGTGGACCGGATGGTCCAGAACACGCTCGTGTAGCCCAGCTCGCCCAGCCAGAGATACTCAACAAGGAGCTCCGGGGCCACGAGCAAGGTCGTCAAAATGACCCCCAGAATCCCCAGGAAGATCTGGAAGGTGCGACTCGATCGCAAAAGAGACATGATCCGCGCGCAGAGTGAATGACAGAGCGTCCGACGGAGGCGTAGGGAGATTCGTCCCGCCTCAAGGTGGTGATTTTCATCCACCCATAAAATGCGTGCCCCTCGCTCGGGGTTCAATGCCCGGCCCCGCGCGAACAATCCTTTCCCAAAATCCACGTAATGGTGAGTAGGTGGGCATTCGCCTAGAGGTGCCTAAAACACAATGTTTCAACCGTTTGACGCGTGACCACTGTGGGCAATACTTCTCCCTCGCCCCTCGTTTGAGTAGGTCCTGTGATGACGAAAATGCGACCTTGAGCCGACCCAACCCGTCGTGGCCCCTCGCGTCTTCTACTGAACAGTCATCACGCGTCCATGCGATACCGGTGGTCATACCAGCTCCGAAGGATCGGTATACATTTAATTTCTTCGGTCAGAATGGAACGTCCGTCACGAGGCGCGCCTCGTGACTCTTTCGTTCCGAAACTCGCTCAACGAAGTGTACAACCATCCTCGGGATCTGGTATCAGTTGCTTCGTTGCTGACGCTTTTTTTCGCGAGCATCGGTCTCACGACCCGCGTTAACATTCTGGGGAACCTGCTACTGGAGGCCTACTACGCCCGCTCGTTCCAGTGCGGCGACAGGACGTGGACGTGGGGTGTTCGCATTTCCCCCGGATCTAGTGCTCAGTCAAGCTGAGAATGTCGAGGGTCGAATCGTGCTCTGTCTCCGAAATCCGCTGTCGGCTACGAGGTTAGGGTTCCATGATCAGCGCTCAACCCGACACGGAGAACGTGACGCAGCACAGTGGGCTTGCACAACTGAAACGCGAGAAATCGCAGATATCGCAACGCTGTTTCCGTCTGTATCTCTTGCGCGGAATATGCTCGGGATCGACCGCTGTCAGCAAACGCGGACGATTGTGGCGTCAGGGGACCGACGTTCGAAAACGCCAGAGTCGTTGTGCAAGGTCACTAGTGCTCAGTCAAGCTGAGGGTGTCGAGTGTCGAATCGTGCTCTGTGTCTGGAGGTTGTTGTCTGCTACGAAGTTACGATTCGATGTCCAACGCTCAACCCGACATGGAGAACCTGACGCAGCACTAGACGGCCAATGCCGAGGAGCGAATTTCGACGTTCGAATTCCAGTATCAGGCTTGTCGCTTCTCATTCTGGAAGTGACTTCCGAATTGCTCGCATTCGTCCCATCCGAGAGCCGAGACGGTGTGAACTGGGATTTCGTTTAGCCCCAGAAACACGTCCGCTGGGGGGGCGTGCATCTACCGGATATTTCTGAACGAGCAATCTTCTCCGTGGGGACATCAGGTCCCCGGTTCGTCTTCAGTATTCGCCCCGCGTCCTTCCGACCAATCTTCGCTCCACACCACCAGATGCGAATATCTCCCTTGTTCAAGCGACTTTCTCGATGCCTCGGCCTGTCGGTCGTCGCACTCGCCCTTGTCTTGACGGGCTGTGGCGGCTCCGGCTCGTCGGACTCCGGCGACGACATCCCGTACGAGGTGGGTAGCGCCCTCACCGATAGCACCCTCGCTGTCGTCGTGTCGTCGGAGTACGGCTCCGACACGCTGTCCGCCCGCCAATACCAGAAGCAGTCGAAGATGCGGATGCAGCGCCTCTCGCCGGACCAGCGCAACTCGGACACTCTTCAGTCCATCCACCGCGACCTCGTCCGCCGCTTCGCAGGAGGACACATGCTTCGTGGCAAGGCGCAGGCCGAGGACGTGGAAGTGGACAGTGCGCGGGTAAACCAGCGTCTCCAGCAGATCAAGAAGCGCTATCAAAGTCAGGCGCAGCTCGACAAGCAACTGGCGCAGAACAACATGACGATGGATTCCCTCCGGAACTACATTGCCGATCAGCTGCGGACGCAGGCCCTCCAGCAGCAGATGGCCGACAATGCCGAGGAGCCGACCTCAGCTGACGTCGAAGAGTACAGCAAGCAGAACCGTCGCATTAAAGCGCAGCACATTCTCCTTCGCGCCGGGCAAGACGCTCCGCAGTCGAAAGTCGACTCGGCCCGTCAGGCAGCCGCCGCACTCATCGATAGCGCCCAGGCCGGAACCGACTTTGCCGCGCTGGCCCGCCGTCACAGCGAAGGCCCGTCCGCCAATCAGGGCGGCGACCTCGGGTTCTTCACGAAGGACCAGATGGTGGACGAGTTTTCGGATGCTGCCTTTGCCCTCGCCGACTCCGGCGACGTCACCTCCGAACCGGTGCGCACCCAGTATGGCTTCCACGTGATCCGCCTCACCAACGCGGGCGAGCCGATGGATACGACGAAAGCCCGCCAGCAGATGATGCAGGAACGCCGCAAGCAAGCCGTGGAAACGGAAGTGGAGAAGCTGATGCAGAACGCGACGATTCGGGTACACCCGGACATCGTGCAGGCCGGCCTGTACGAGGAGTAATGCCAACGCCGCTGTCGTTGGCTTCCGTAGGGTTGTAGAGGTGAAATCCCTGCGGACGTGCTCCGGAGGATAGACGTGAGACCTTTACGCGTCCGAGCGGCCGATATCCAACGGAGGCAAAACATCCTGCGAGACGATTCGGGATAACCGCCCGATCTGCACGCATTCAAAATTCAGGCGCCGCCCCCTTCGACACCGGACGGGGCGGCGTTTCTATTAGTTACCGGAGGAAGCCTCCGGATCGCGCCGGATCATCTCGACGTGGGGAATGCCCGCCTCCTCGAACCGGCGGCCCGTCGATTCGAACCCGAGTCCTTCGTACCACTCTTGAAGGTGTGCCTGCGCGTGAAGGAGAAACGTATCGAATCCGGCCCGGCGAGCATCCTCGATTACAGCGTTCACGAGTGTCGTACCATGTCCCCGCTCCCGGTGACTGGGAAGAACGGCAAAGCGTTCGAGCTTGGCCACAATCTCCTCGCCGTGCGGTACGCTGCGCCAGCGGGCCGTCGCCACCGGCTCTCCCTCAACGCGCCCGATCACGTGTCGACTGGTCTCATCATGTCCGTCCCATTCTTCTTCGGGGGGACAGTCCTGTTCTTCAATGAACACGCGGCGCCGGATCGTCCGAGCGGTCTGCCAGTCGTCTTCGCTTCGTACAGGGGTAACGTCGAGAGTAGCCATGATTGTACGGCTGAAGAAGGAAAACTGTCGATTGGTAAGCGTCCTGTCGACCGAAGGCGTGAATCGCGATGCGTGCATTCGCAACCGAGAGAAAATGGTCTCCCTCTGCTTCACTCCTCACGAGTCCCTACGACCTGACACTAACTGATCTTCTCGCCTTCAACAAGGAACGTCCGAATACGCTGAGCCCATGTCCGACTCTACGATCTCCAGTGCGTGGTCCGACTGGGAGGATCGATTCGCCTCCTTCCTGCAAAAGCAGACCGGAAACGGCGACGCCGCCCACGACCGTGCGCACGTCGAACGGGTGGTGACCAGCGCCCGCCGGTTGGGCCAGGCAGAAGATGCGCAACCGGAGATTGTCGTTCCGGCCGCGTGGCTACACGACTGTGTTGTGGTGTCGAAAGACGATTCGCAACGAGCCGAGGCCTCTCTTCTCGCAGCCGAGGCCGCAACCACGTTTCTACGGAGCGCCGGCTATCCGGACCGCTGGATCGATCCGATCGGCCACGCCATCGAAGCGCACAGCTACTCGGGCGACGTGACGCCCGAAACCATCGAGGCGAAGGTGGTGCAGGACGCCGATCGGCTGGACGCGCTCGGGGCAGTCGGGATTGCGCGGTGCTTCATGGTCGGAGGCGACCTCGGAACGACTCTCTACAATCCTGACGACCCATTCTGCGAAACTCGCGCCCCCGACGACACCACCTATTCCCTCGATCACTTCTACGCCAAGCTCTTCCGCCTGCCGGACACGATGAACACTCCCGCGGGACGCGAGGAGGCCGAACGCCGGGTCCAGTTCATGCAGTCCTATCTGGACCAACTCGCGTCGGAAATCGGAGAGCATTGATCCAGGATGCGTAAAGACCTGATGCGTGATTGGAGAGTCGCTTCTCGGAAAATCACGGTTTACGCATCACGCTTCACTTCCTACTCGTCGTCAAAGCGGTATCCGATGCCGTAGACGGTCTCGATGTAGGTGGGCGCGGACGGATCGGGCTCAATTTTCTTGCGCACAGAGGCCATGTGACGGTCGATGGTGCGCGTCACAATGTTCTCGTCGATGCCCCACACGTCCCGCAGCAATTGCTTCCGCGTGACGGTGCGGCCCTTATGCTGAATGAGGTAGCGGAGAATGTCGAATTCGAGGGCCGTAAACTCCACTTCCTCGTCCCCTCGATAGGCCTCGTGGGTCGTGAAATTGATCTCCACGTCCCCAATCTCGTACACGTCCATCGGCGCCTCGGAGGGCGGCATGGTGCGCTGGAGGACCGCCTTCACCCGCGCAGCCAGCTCCTCCACGTTGAAGGGCTTGGTAATGTAGTCGTCCGCCCCCAGACCGAAGCCTTTGAGCTTCGACTCCTGCTCGCCCCGCGCCGTAATCATCAAAATCGGCGCACTAAAGCCCTTCTCCTGCGCCTCCCGCAACACCTCAAATCCGTCCTTCTTCGGAAGCATCACGTCGAGGAGCACGACGTCGCACTTGTCCATGTCTTGCATCTTCTGGAGGGCCTCCTCCCCGTCCTCTGCCGTCTCCACCTCGTACTCTTCGAGCTCGAAGTATTCTTTGAGCCCCATGAGGATGTCGGGGTCGTCCTCCACGATGAGCATATGAAAGGTTCGGTCCGTCGTCTTCGGCATGGTGGAAGTGGCGCTGCGTGAATGAGAGTGGACGAGCAGAGGCGTGAGAGTTGAAACCTGCCTGCCTAATCGGCTGCAATATACAGAAAAGGACGTCTGTTCCAAAAGCCCGAGCCGTAACGGGAGAGTTAGAAGATCGGCAGTTGCCGCAGAGCACCGCCCGCATACCGGCTGGACACCACACCGACACAGTTCGTATCATGAACCGAGTCACGATTTCCTCACTGACCGTACGGACGACCGAATGACCGACGAGACGAAGTCTTTTTTCTTCGACCTGCTAGACACCCCGAGTCCCACCGGCTTCGAAACCCCCGGCCAGCGCGTGTGGGCCGACTACGTGCGCGAGCACGTTGACGCCGTGGATACCGACGACTACGGCACCGCCTGGGCGACCTTGACGGGCACTGCCGACGACGGCCCGAGCCTCATGCTCGACGCCCACGTCGACGAGATCGGCTTCATGGTGCGCCACATCACCGACGACGGCTTCATCCACGTCGCCCGCATCGGCGGCTCCGACCGCGCCATCGCGCGCGGCCTTCGGGTGCGCGTGCTGGGCGACGACGGCCCCGTCACCGGTGTGGTGGGCAACACGGCCATCCACATCCGCGACACCAGCAACGAAAAGGTGCCGGAAGTACACGAACTGTTTGTAGACGTCGGCGCTGAGAGCAAGGAGGGCGTCCACGAGCGCGGCATCCGCGTGGGACACCCGATGGTGTTCGACGTAGCGCCCACGGAGCTCTCCGACACCCGCATCACCGCCCGCGCCATCGACAACCGGCTCGGCGGCTTCATCATCGCCCAGGTGTTGAAACGTCTCTCCGACGACCCGCCCGCGTGGACGGTCCAGGGGGCCAACTCGGTACAGGAGGAGATTGGTGGCCACGGCGCCTCCATGATTACGCACCGCCTGCAGCCCGACGCCGCGGTGGCCTTCGACGTCACGCACGCCACCGACTCGCCCGGCATCGACAGCACGAAGCACGGGCAGGTGAAGATGGGCGAGGGCCCGGCCGTCACGCACGGCACGTCCACCCATCCGCAGGTGGTGCAGCGCCTCATGCAGGTGGCGGAGAAGGAAGACATTCCGCTCCAGCACGAACCAAGTGATCGCCGGACGGGCACCGACACGGACTCGATCTTCAAGACGCGAAGCGGCGTCCCGAGCGGCCTCGTCTCCGTCCCCCTCCGCTACATGCACTCCACCGTCGAGGTCGTCGACACCGAAGACATCGAACAGTGCGTGCAACTCCTCACTGCGTTTGCCCGATCGCTCGATCCGGACGACGACTTCGGGGTCTCCCTCTAGCCGATAGTGCGTAAGTGTGTAGGTGCGTATGTGTGTACGTTGTGGAGGGACCTATAAACCTCCATACGTACACACGTACAACCTTACCGATGGAGTTCGCGGTACTTGCGCACGATGCTGAACGCCATCTCTAGGGACTGCTCGTAGTTGAGCCGCGGGTCGACGAGCGACTCGTACGCCTTCCCCAGATCCGCTTCGCTGAGGCCGCGCGCCCCCCCGATGCATTCCGTCACGTTCTGGCCGGTGAGCTCGAAGTGCACGCCGCCCAGGTACGAATCTTCGGCCGCGTGGATGTCGAAGGCTTGCTCCAATTCCCCCAGGATGTTGTCGAAGTGGCGCGTCTTCGTGCCGTCGTCGGTCTTCTCCGTGTTGCCGTGCATCGGGTCGCAGATCCAGAGAACCGTCTGGCCCGTCGACCGGACCGCCTCGATGAGACCGGGCAGCCGGTCGCCGATCTTGTCGTTTCCGAAGCGCGTGATGAGCGTCAGCTTGCCGGGCTCATCCTCGGGGTCGAGCGTTCGGATGAGCCGTTTGAGAGTAGACGGCGTCATGTCCGGGCCCACCTTTAGCCCGATCGGGTTTTCGATGCCGCGGGCATACTCGACGTGTGCGTTCTCGGGCTGATTGGTGCGCTTGCCAATCCAGGGTAGGTGTGTGCCGAGGTTGTAGATGCCCTCCTTGTGCGGAACGGAGCGAGAGAGCGCCTCCTCATACGGCAGCAACAGGGCCTCGTGGCTGGTGTAGAACGTGACGCTCTCCACAGTGTCGAGCTTCTCGTTCGTTACCGCTTCGAAGAACTCGATCGTATCCTCGATGGCGTCGACCATGGCGTGGTACTCCTCCGCCAGGGGCGAGTGCTGCATGAAGTCAAGATCCCAGTACTCCGGATGCCGCAGGTCGGCAAACCCGCCCTTGACCAGCGCCCGCACGAGGTTGAGGGTCAGAGACGAGCTCGAATAGGCCTCGACCATGCGCTGGGGATCGGGCTCTCGCGCCTCCGCCGAAAAGTCGGCGTCGTTGACGATGTCGCCCCGGTAACTCGGCAGTGTCGTGCCGTTGCGCGTTTCGGTGTCGGACGAGCGGGGCTTGGCGTACTGCCCGGCGAAGCGTCCCACCCGGAGGATGCGCGTATTGAGCCCGTAGGTCAGCACGAGACTCATCTGCATCAGGATCTTGAGCCGGCTCGTAATGACGTCGGCCGTGCAGTCCTGAAACGACTCCGCACACTCCCCGCCCTGCAGAAGAAATCGATCCCCGCGAGCGGCGTGGGCCAACTCCTCCTTCAAATTCTCCACCTCCCAGGAGGTGACGAGGGGCGGGAGGCTAGACACGTGATCGAGCGCCTCCTCCAGCTCCTCCTCATCCGAATAGGTGGGCTGCTGAAGGGCCTCTTTCGCCCGCCACGAACTCAGCGTCCAATCCGTCGCTACGTCGTGCGCCATGGTGCGTATGGGTGTTGAGGAATTAACTGAACTGTCCGATCTACGAACGGGGGCCGGACACGTTTCGGCCGACGAACCTCCCGGACGGAGACTCAAGTAAGAAATAATCTGCGGGACACGCCGAGCCTCCCCATCGGCTCGTTGTAACGTCCGCCGTTCCTTCCCCGACGACATACCAGAACCCGTTCGGATTGCTGGTCAACAGATCCACTGGAAGCGTCGTTGGAATGTAGGATTGTGAGATTGTCCGCCGGACGAGAGCGAACCTCCCTTGTAGCGCCGTTGGAGTCCAACGGCGCTACAAAGAAGGATGCAGACCTTTTCAGAGGAAGAAACGCCCGGTGCCAGGATGTCTATTGGTCCTGCGATTAATCTTGCAAAGGCACAGCCCAACGGCGCTTCCGACAAAAGGCGCGAGCAAAGCGTCTGGACTCAACCAATCGACCACCGCTATTCCTCCTTTTTGCCCCCCTACCTGACCCGTTTCCGTCGTGCCGACCGCTACTACCAAACACATTCTGCTCGTTGAGGACGACGCCGACATCGCCGACTTGCTCGAACTGCATCTTACCGACGAGGGATACGACGTGGACGTGGTGGACGACGGCGACGAGGGGCTGGAGCGGGCGCTCTCGTGCAGCTACGACCTCATCGTCCTCGACATCATGCTGCCGGGAACCGACGGGTTCGACATCTGCCGGCAACTGCGGCAGGAGAAGTGCCACACGCCCATCCTCATGGTGACTGCGAAAACAGAGGAGGTGGACAAGGTTCTGGGACTGGAGCTGGGCGCCGACGACTACATCACGAAGCCCTTTAGCATCCGAGAGGTCCTGGCTCGCGTGAAGGCCATCTTTCGACGGGTACAGGTGGATCAGGAGGACCAATCGACGCCTGACGACTCGCCGATCACCTTCGATGGGCTCGTCATCGAGCCGACGAAGCGGAAGGTCACTGTGGAGGGAGAAAGCGTAGACCTGACGAGCAAAGAGTACGAGTTGTTGCTCCTGTTCGCCCGACATCCGGGACGGGCCTACAGCCGACAGGAGCTGCTCGACGAGGTGTGGGGCTACCAGTACAGCGGGTACAGCCACACCGTGAATACCCACATCAACCGGCTGCGCAACAAAATTGAGCCCGACCCCTCGTCGCCCCGGTACGTAAAAACCGTGTGGGGCGTCGGCTACCGCTTCGCCGAGCGGGAGGAACTGGCAGAACGTGATGCGTAGCTCGTATTTCGTATTGTGTAGTCCGTAGGCAGCTACGCGATACGAAATACGCAATACAGGTAATCCCCCACCCAGCGAATCGTGCACGCCCCAAACGTCAACTCTCCCCCGACTGATCAGGCCTCCTCATGCTCAACAGCTTCTACGCCAAGCTTTCGGGCCTCTTCCTCGTCATGATCGTCGGCCTCGGGGTCGTGCTGGCCGTGCTGGGCGGGCGCACGGCGCAGCGCTACGCGGACGAGGTGGAGCAGAAGCTGAACCGGACGCTCGCGGAGGAGATGGTGCCCCGCTTCGAGCCCTTGCTGAAGGACAGCATCGACCGCGCGGGCATTCGCGAAAAGATTGAGGACATGACCGGCATCAACCGGCGGATCGAAATTTACCTGCTGGATCGACAGGGCGCACTCAAGGCATCGTTCGCGTCCCCCTCCGCCGCGATCGAGCAAAAGACCATCGAAATGGCCCCGATCCGACGATTCATGAAGGGAGATGATTTGCCCATCCTCGGCGACGATCCGAAGGACCGGGCCGAGAAAAAGCCGTTTTCGGTGGCCCACATTGAAATCATGGGGCAAGCGCACTGCTACCTCTACGTCATCCTCGGCAGTGAGCAGTACGCCTCCGTCGCGGGCATGATTGAGGATAGCTACATCATCCAGGGGGCCCTCACCGGCTTCGGCATCATCCTGCTCGTCGTGGCGGGGCTCGGCCTGCTCCTCTTCCGCCGACTGACTCAGCGCCTGCGGAACGTGCAGCACGTGGTGGCCACCTTCGAGCAGGGCGATTTCGACCAACGCATCGACGAGAGCGCCAACGACGAGATCGGCCAGCTCGCGGCCTGCTTCAACCGCATGGCCGACACGCTCGTCGACACGATGGAGGAGCTGCGCCAGGCCGACCGCATGCGGCGGGAGCTGGTGGCGAACGTATCCCACGACCTGCGCAGCCCTCTCGCTTCGATTCAGGGCTACCTCGAAACCGTGCACATGAAGGACGGCTCCCTCGACCCGGAGGAGCGCCAGCGCTACGTGAAGACCGCTCTTCACAATGCCCAGCGGCTCAGCGACCTCGTGGGCGAACTCTTTGAACTCTCCAAGCTCGAAACCAAGCAGGTCGAGCCGACGATTGAGTCGTTCCCGATTGCCGAGCTCGTGCAGGACATCGTCATGCAGTACGAACCCCAGGCGGAAAAGCAGAAAATCGACCTGCATGCGGAAGTGCCGGAACGTCATGCCCGGGTGGCGGCAGACATCGGCCTCGTGGAGCGGGCCCTCTCAAACCTCATCGACAACGCGATTCATTACACCCCAGGCGGCGGTCAGGTGCGTGTGCGTCTGGACAATCGGGAGCAGGAGGTCTGCGTGGAGGTGGAGGATACCGGCCCCGGCATCCCCGAAGATGACCTCCCACACATCTTCGAGCGCTTCTACCGAGTCGACAAGAGCCGCGATCGGGACAAAGGAGGCGCGGGACTGGGACTCGCGATTGCGAAAACCATTCTGGAGCTCCACGACCGTCCGCTGCAGGTAGAGAGCACCGTCGGCGAGGGAACGACCTTTCGATTTTGCCTTCCCGTCGCCACGGCCACGAGCCGCCCCACCGAGCATTGAGAGCGTCCTGTGTGATACAATTGTTATCGTTTGTCACTTAAGTGTAAGAGAACCTGACACCTCTGTGATGATGTGTCGTCGAGAGGTGGTGAGGTTGGAGAGTCAGCAAACAGTGGGCACGAGGAAAGCGCTCGCCCGGTGTTTCGCGAGTTTCTCTCTCCAAACCTCAACGACGACATGACGTTACGTGCACGATTCTCGTTTCTCGCGCTCTTCTGTATCGGATTTCTCGCCCTTGCGGGCTGCGACAGCGGGGGGAGCGACGCCCCCGATCCCTCCTCCTTCACCGTGACCCTCGAAAACGTAGGATCGGGTGCCCCCATTCTGAAGAGTGGCGCATTCAACACCCCGATGGGCGCAAATAGTCCGGGACCGCTCATGGGCGGCGACAGCTACCAGTTCTCCTTCACCGCCGGCCCGAACGAGATTCCCAATTCGGGAATGCAGCTCTCGTTCGCCACCATGTTCATCCAGTCGAACGACTTGTATTACGCATTCGAACCGGGGGGACTGTCGCTCTTCGACGATAGTGGCACCCCAATCGGGATGAACAGCCCGACCAACGTGACCGATCAGGTCGCTCTCTACGACGCTGGCACGGAGATGGACCAAACGCCCGGCACGGGATCCGACCAGGCCCCGCGCCAAAGTGGCCTGGACACGGGAGCAGACGGGGAAGGCATGATTACAGCAGTCACCAACATGGACACCGCAGACGACAGCCTCGAAAACGACGGCTACAGCTACCCACCCGTTGAGGATGTCATTGAGGTGACGGTTACGAGCGAGCAGGATGAGGACACTGGCAGCTACCGGTTCACCGTCACCATCACGAATGTAGGCACGACCGTGAACGGCGCCCCTATCCCCCTCTCGCCCGGCTCCTACGCCGTTCACTGGGCCCAAACGCCGGCGGGAGAGCCCGTTACGTACCCCGGCCATTCCGTGGGCGAGTCGGCCTCGGACGGAATCGAACGCATTGCGGAAGACGGCAAGCCCGCCGGCGCAGACGACGTCCCCGGCAACCACGTGGAGACCCTCGCCGGTCTCACCGGGGTCACCGTGCCACTGTCACCGGGCGCATACGCCATCCACTCTTCGGACGCAGCCCTTTTCGAGACCGGAGCGGCCGCCTCCACGGGCATCGAACGAATTGCGGAGGACGGCATGCCTACGGAGCTGGTGTCGATGCTGAGTGGAACGGACGGCATCAAGACAATCGAGGCGTTTACTACGCCCGACGGCGCTGAAGGGCCGGGCCCGCTTGCCCCGGGAAACAGCTACTCCTTCTCAGTGGAAGCGGTGCCCGGAGATCGGCTCTCTTTCGCCACCATGTACATCCAGTCGAATGACCTGTACTACGCGTTCGCCCCGAACGGACTGGCCCTCTTCGACGAAAACGACCAGCCGATGAGTGGGGACGTGACGAACCAAGTGATGCTCTACGACGCCGGCACCGAGGGGGATCAGGAGTCGGGCGCCGGGCTCGATCAGGCGCCGCGCCAGTCCGGAACCGACACGGGCCCCGACGGGGAGGGCACCGTGACCGAAGTCACCAACACGGACGGGGACTCCTTCCTGGAAAACGATGGCCTCACCTACAAGGAAACTGGGAGTGTGCTCCGGGTCACAATTACCCCTCAGAACTAACAGAGGCCCTCTGAAGACATTTGTCGAGGTCCGATGCCGCCCCGTGGGCTCTGCCCGCCGGGCGGCATTGGTATGCCGTGCCGACAGTGAATTTTTTTACGCTCGGGTGGAAAAATATCGGAGGATCTTTCGCATATCCAGTTTAGACTGAATCCTTTCCGGGTATCGCTCCCAAGATGGTCATCCAAACCTCCCGACTTCTCGTAGGGAGGGCCTGTGCCCGTAACACGGATCGAGCAACCGTCGTAGAGGAGAGCGCATCAGTTAGAGAAAAAGTGCGCAACGAATGAGCGGGTGTTAACCGCCTTCTTGTCTTTCAGCAAGAGTGACCGGGGCATTTTCGCTGGTGTCACCCCATCCTGCTCACAGCTTCGTGTAGGCCAATGTCCAATACTGAGGGCTCCAATAATCGAAAGACCCGCGACCAACTTCTGAAGAAGATCGAGACACTTGCCGAGGCTGTAGAGAGTCTCCGCGACCGCATCGACCACTTGAAGACAGAACGGAACCAGCTTCAGAAAGAGAATCGAGGACTCCGACGCCAGCTCACAGAATCTCGTCTGGTGAACCAACTTGAACGGTCGGTTGCGGAAACGGACGAAGATGTGGAATTAGAGCGGTCTGTTCCTTCGCCATCCGAGCAACTGTACCAGCTACTTCCCCCTTCGTTTTCGTTTCCCGCCTATTTTCGGATTGCCGATAACGAAGACCTGGATACGGAGACTGCCCGTCGGTGTCTCCAGTACTTTCTTTCGGAGAACCAGATTGCACAGACCGGCTCTCGCCTTCGCAAAACGAACGGTTCGACGGCCAAGCGGCCATCTGTGGGCAATGGCCAAGCCTCCGGGGCGGGCTCGTCGTAACGTCTCATCAGCGTCCCCTGCGTCCATTCCGTGAGTCCTCGGGAATACTGATCGATCTGTGGAGTACGCTCTCCGCATCCCCCGAAGGCACAGCCATTTCTGGCAGATCTGTCTGGATCGGAGCCGGTAACATCTCTCGTACTCCACTTCAATTCCCTTCTATCTGACTCGGCCACGAACCTGTTTTCATTTTTTAATCGTGCTCCCCCGCGATCTTTGTGTCGTTCATCGCGCCTCTGAGAAATGGAGGAGCGTCGAACCCCGATTGGAACAGACAATCTGCCGTCGTCACGTCGTTGCCACTCTGGCATCGTGTGAAATTAAAACAGCTTCAAAGCGTCGTGTAGAAACTGGTCGTGCGCGTGAGGTAGAATTCAGCGCACCGTTCTCGCTTCCCCGACGTGTTCGTCCGCATGTATTCGTCACTGGTCCTGCCCGGTGTTCGTGATCGGAGGACAGATCTCCTCTGGGCTCTTACCGCCGCCCTCCTCCTCATCACCAGCGGCTGTCAGAACTCAACGCCCGACCCGCCGCCCCTCTTCCAGCGAATGGACTCCGCGGCCACCGGCGTTCGGTTTGCCAATCAGATCACGGAGGACCGCGCGCTCAACGTCATCACGTTCGAGTACATGTACAACGGCGCCGGGGTGGGGGTCGGAGATGTCAACGGCGACGGGCGGCCCGACCTCTTCTTCGCCTCCAACATGGGCAACAGCGCCCTCTACCTGAACGAAGGCGACTTCCAGTTCCGAAACGTCACCGATCGAGCAGGCATTGACACCAGAGGCAAGTGGGCCAACGGCGTGTCGATGGTGGACGTGAACCACGACGGCCACCTGGACATCTACGTGAGCGTCGGCGGTCCCTACACCGAC
>JAHENZ010000232.1 GCA_018609755.1 Salinivenus sp.
GAGGGATCGTCGAAGATGAGCGTCTCGACCCGCTCGTGTTGGGTTCCTGCGCGGGTGCCTTGCTCGCGAGTATCCGGGGTGGTCGGAGAGTACGCAGTCATGGGACGGGAGATGCTGATTGGTCCGGAAGCGGCGGTCGTGCTGAGTTCCTACAGTCTCTTGTAAGAGAGGATAGGGGGCGGCGGTCCGGAGGGCAATAGGTCCGACGATTAGGAACCGCTTCCAAACTTTTCGGTCCTCCCTGAAAAATTACCCGATGCAGTTGCGTCTGGGTCGGTGTCATTCTTAGACTGTGAACAGTTGATGCACGATTGTTGAACGCGACGTGGAGGCTTATGCCCCTCATTCAAGAGAGTCCCGAATCGTACGATGTCTGCATTGTTGGCTCCGGCGCCGGGGGGAGCATGGCCGCCAAGGTGTTGGCCGAGGCGGGGGCCAACGTGGCGGTGTTGGAGGCCGGACCGGAGTGGAGCGTGGAGGAGGATGGCACCATGTTCGACTGGAACTACTCCTCTCCCCGCCGCGGCGCGTCCACAAAGGAGCGTCCGTTTGGAGAATTTGACGCCTGTCTCGGCGGATGGGACATCGAGGGGGAACCGTACACCACGACGGAGGGAACCGACTGGGAGTGGTTCCGCGCGCGGATGCTCGGAGGGCGGACCCACCACTGGGGCCGCATCTCGCTCCGCTTTGGGCCGGACGATTTCAACGGTCGGAGCGTGGACGGCCACGGCGACGACTGGCCGATCGACTACGACGATCTGAAGCCCTACTACGACCGTCTGGATCGCATGATCGGGCTTTTTGGCTCGGAGGAGAATTTCTACAACGCGCCGGACGGTATTTTTATGGACCCGCCGGAGCCTCGCTGCTACGAACGAGTGCTCAAGCAGGGAGCGGAAGACATCAACATTCCCGTCATTCCGTCCCGGCTCTCCATCCTCACGGAGCAACACAACGGCCGGGCGGCGTGTCACTACTGCGCCCAGTGCAATCGGGGCTGCACGACGCACTCGAATTTTTCGGCCCCGGTGCTGCTCAATCCGGCCCTGGAAACGGGAAATGTGACCCTCATCACCAACGCGATGGTGCGAGAGGTGACGACCAATCAGGAGGGGCGCGCGACGGGCGTCTCGTACGTCGACACGCAACGCCGCCGCGAGCAGAAGGTGAAGGCCGACGTCGTGGTGCTGGCGGCTAGCTCCTGCGAGTCCGCTCGTCTTCTTCTCAACTCCACGTCCTCGCAGCACCCCAACGGCCTCGCCAACTCCAGCGACGCGGTGGGCCGCTATCTCATGGACTCCACCGGCACAACCATAGCGGGCGTCATTCCGGAGCTCTTGAATCAGCCCGCTCACAACTGCGACGGAGTCGGCGGCATGCACATGTACGTGCCGTGGTGGGCCCACGACCAGAATCTCGACTTTCCGCGCGGCTATCACTTCGAACTGTGGGGCGGACGGGGCATGCCGGGCTACGGCTTTGGCAGCGGCATTCAAAACCTCAACGGCCTCTTCCCCGGGGACGAGGAGACGAAGAAGAAGGGCGGGGGCGGCTACGGGCAGCAGCTCAAGAACGACTATCGACGCTTTTACGGGGCGATGGTGGGCATGTCGGGGCGCGGCGAATCGATTGCCCACCGCGACAACTACTGCGAGATTGATCCCGACACGACGGACGAGTACGGCATTCCCGTCCTCCGCTTCAACCACTCCTGGCGCGAAGAAGAATACCTGCAGGTGAAGCACATGCAGGAGAAGGGACGCGAAATCATCGAGGCGGCGGGCGGTGAGCCTCTTGGCACGATGCCGGATCGGGAGAGCGGCTATGGGATCACGACTCCGGGGGAAATCATCCACGAGACTGGTGTGACCCGCATGGGAACCGATCCGGACGAATCGGTGCTCAACGAGTACTGCCAGGCCCACGACGTGGACAACCTCTTCGTGGCGGACGGCGGCCCGTTTGTTTCGCAGCCGCACAAGAACCCGACCTGGACGATCATGGCCCTTTCGATGCGCACCGCCGAGTACATCGTGGACCAGCGGGAGAAGGGGAATCTGTGAGGAGTGGCAACAGGTTTAGAAGCCGTGCCTCGAATGATCTCCGGGGGGCTTTTCCCAAGTGCGTATTGCGTATCTCGTAAGGGAGAAGAGATAATACGCAATACGAAATACGCAATACGTGAAGCCCGGGAAGGGCAGGACCCCTTGGGACCTTGCAATCCGATAGCATTGACCTTCACCACCGAACTCATGAGCACCCTCAACCGACGGGACGCCCTCAAACTGCTAGGCATCATGGCCGCGGCGCCGACGTTCAGCGTGGCCTGCTCCTCCGACAACGTAGAGGAGGCGCGGCAGCAGACGGACGAGGTGCCCACCCGCCCCCAGCCGGAAGCCTATGACCGCCAGTTTCTGACCGATCACGAGTACGAGACGGTCGAGGTGCTCGTGGACTGGATTATTCCGGCCGACGACCGGTCCGGCAGCGCGACGGATGCGGGCGTGCCTACCTTTATCGACTTCATCTTGACCGACGAGAAACTGGAGGATCGGACGGAGCAGCAGACGGCCTTTCGCGGCGGTCTGGCCTGGATCGACTACGAGTGCATCGAGCGGTTCGACCGCCCGTTCGTCGAGTGCTCCGAGAAGCAGCAGCAGGAACTAATCGACGCCATCGCGTGGCCGGAGGCGGCCGAGCCCTCCATGCAGCCGGGCGTCACGTTCTTCAACAGCCTGCGCAACCTCACGGCGTCGGGCTTCTTCTCCTCCAAGATGGGGATGGAGGATCTGCAGTACCAGGGCAACCGCCACGTGGCCGAGTGGACGGGCTGTCCGGACGAGGTGCTCGATCACGTCGGCGTTACTGCCTAATCCCACTCTCTGTGCTCCGGTTCTCTGTAGGGCATTGACGATGGACCGCCGACTGCCGCGTGTGTGTCCGAAGCGGTCGTCCGGGACTCCACTGTAGGATTATGAGATTATCCGCCGGACGTGAGGGATGCCTCCTTCGTAGTGTCGTTGGACTCCAACGGCGCTACGAAGAGAATGCAGACCTTTTCAGAAAGCAAGACGCCCGGTGCCGCGGGTGATCGGTCCTGCAATTAACCTCGAAAAGGCACACTGGAGTCATCCTCTGTGGCGGTCGGCCGTCGTACACTCCGGACGACAATGAAAACGGTGGATCCTTCTTCGATTGATTCTCCTTCCTAACCTGCAGCAGCTCTCATGCCGAACCGTCGCGACTTCCTCAAAACCAGCGCCATCGCCAGTATCGGCGCCAGTCCCATGCTCGCTGCCTGTGGAGGGGGCGCGTCCGCGTCTCAGCAGCAGAAGCCCGTGGTCGTGTCCACCTGGCGGCACGGCATGCCCGCCAACGAGGCCGCCTGGGAGGAGTTGACGGACGACGGCACGGCCCTCGACGCGGTGGAGGCCGGGGTGCGGGTCATCGAGGCGGACCCGGAGACGCGCACGGTGGGCCGCGGCGGCTATCCGGACCGCACCGGTGTGGTGACCCTCGACGCCTGCGTAATGGACGAGCGCGGCCGATGCGGATCGGTGGGTGCCCTGGAAGACATTCTGCATCCAACCTCGGTGGCACGCAAGGTGATGGAGGAAACGCCGCACGTTATGCTTGTGGGGGACGGGGCGCGCGACTTTGCTATAGAGCAAGGCTTTGAGGAGACCGACCTTCTCACCGAACAGTCCCGGCAGGACTGGCAGGAGTGGAAGGAAAAACAGGAGGAGACGCCAGAGCGGCCCGAGCCCAACATCGAAGGGGAGGTAGACGAGGAAAATCACGACACCATTGGCATGCTGGCCCTCGACGCCAACGGGCATCTCTCCGGGGCGTGCACGACGAGCGGGACGCAGTGGAAAATGCACGGCCGCGTCGGCGATTCACCGCTGATCGGAGCGGGGTTGTTCGTGGACGACGACGTGGGGGCTGCGTGTGCGACCGGTTGGGGCGAAGCCGTCATCCGGACGGCCGGGTCACACCTCGCCGTCGAGAAAATGCGGCAGGGCGCTTCCCCGATGGAGGCGTGCCGGGCAGTCGTCGAGCGCGTCAGCAATCTGCACGGCAATCCAGAGGACGTGCAGGTGGGCGTGCTCGCGCTCAACAAAAACGGCGAAATTGGGGCGTATGGCTTGCAGTCCGGCTTCGAAACGGCTCAGTATACGCCCGAGGCCGGGAACCAGTTGGTCGAGGCCGATGCGTTTCAGTAGAGGCGAGTTGAGTGAAGAAGCACCGGACTACTGCGCGCCGCAGCTCTTTCGGATCACCAAGTCAGGCTCCAATTCCTTTTGAATGGGAGTCGAGCTCTCCTCCTCGATCTCACTGATGAGCAGGTTTGCGGCTGCCTGGCCCTTTTCGTACACGGGTTGTTGTATCGTGGTAAGAGGAGGAATCGTATATTTGGACGAGGGAAGGCCGTCGAAGCCCACCACTGCTACGTCTTCGGGGACGCGATGGTCTGCCTCGTGGAGGGCAAGAAGGGCCCCCATCGCCATCGTGTCACTCCCACAGAACAGAGCGTTCGGCAAGCGTCCGTCTTGAATCCACTGCTTTACAATGTTGTATCCGCTTTCCTGCGAGTAATCGCCATATCCAATTTTCTCGTCCGGCACCGTGCAGCTCGACTCGGTAAGCGCCTCCGAAAACCCACGTTGTCGGGCGACGGTCTCCTCTAACTGAGGATGTCCCAGGATGACGCCGATATCTTCATATCCGAGAGAGCAGAGGTGGGCTCCGGCTTTGAATCCTCCCTTTGCGTTGTTGATATCGATCGAGTGATGGTTTTCCCATCCCTCATTTCCCCCAATGAGAACCGTCGGAATGTCGCGATCTTTGAAGGCGTCTCCGACGATCTCGCGCACTTCTCGGGTCACGAGGATAAACCCATCGAATCGGTTGTCACCGGCCCGATCACTAATTTTGTCTTTCATCTCGGGCGAGACCATTGACAGCGATACGAAGTAGCCGCGCTCCAGGCACTGTTCGAAGATGCCCGAGTACAGGAGGGGCCAGTACCCAGTGGCAAGCGAGTCGTCGGCCCGGCGCGGCGTGAGGATGCTGACCTCGTAGGAGCGATCTGTCGCGAGACTCCGCGCCATCGAGTTGGGCCGATAGTCGTGCTCTTCAATCACCTTGAGCACTCGCTCGCGGGCTTCGTCGCTGACGTTCGGGTGGTCGTTCAGCACGCGGGACACGACGGACCGCGAGACGTACGCCAGCTCGGCCACCTGGTCGATCGTCATGTTCTTCTCGTCGTCGGCCATGGCAGGGGGAGGGGTTTTGAGAAGAACAGAGGGCACGTCCGTCTCAGCCGGACAGTGTTCAGTCGTCGTCCTTGGGGGACAAGCGACGAACGGGAATCCGTTAGACGGGGGAAAGGGCGTCAGCGTTTCCGTGAAGGCGATCCAGGCTCTCCTCTTCGTTCAACGGCCCGGAAACGCCCGAGGGCTGAGGTTTCCCGTCCGGTCGACGGCCCTCACGACAATGGCGTCGGGCGGCGCTGACGTTGGCACCGAGAAGCTGTTGTGAGAACGGGGCACGATGGCAGTATGCCAGGAGCCCTCATGCCGCCACTGGATCACCCATTTCCACACCGGCTCATTTTCCCCGGCGGTCATCTTGAGGGTCAGTTGGGAGGCGCGTTCGGTCGATACGCGAGGACGAGCGGGCGGCGTGTCGTCCAACCACGGAGAGGCGGGCACGAGGGCGCCGGCGGCGTATGCTTCCGTTTGCAGTCGCGTGCGGAGCCGATGAGTGGTACGGTCCGCCTTCGGAGGCGGCTGGGAGCGGCGAATCGACACGCTGTCGGTCGTGACGGAGTCCACGGACAGGGAATCGATTCGGCGACCCGCTATGATGATGGAGTCGGTGGGTATCGTATCTGAAACGGGGGCAAGGGTGGAGTCGAGCGTATTCGCGACGTATGCGGAGTCGGGGAGCGGCATCAGCGCCTTCATGCTGAAGTGGACCTGCCCGGTGGCGCCGGGGTGGGAGCGGGCCGTATAGATTTGCCCGAGGATCTGCCGGTCCGACCAGTGTTGATCGCCGTGCTGGCGCACCCGGCTCGTGTAGAGTCCGGGCCAGACGTGGCGGTCCTGTTCGTTTTGCTCGATCCACCACCGCAGCATTTCCGGGTACGAGTACCCGTACTGGTCGAGCCGGTAGTAGAGCTGGGGCGTCACGTAGTCGACCCATCCGTTGCGAAGCCACTTTCGGGCGTCGGCGTAGAGCGCGGCGTACGCGTCGAAGCCCTGCGTGCCGGGCGGATGGTCGGGGCGCCAGATGCCGAACGGGCTGATCCCGAATTTGACGTGCGGCTTTTCGTCTTTAACGGAGCGGTAGACGCGTTCGACGAGGCGGTTCACGTTGTGCCGGCGCCAGTCGTCGCGGCTGCCCGTCCACCCGTTCGTCTGGGCACGGGCCCAACTTGCACTGTCAGGGAAGGGGGCGCCGTCGGCGTACGACGGATAGGGGTAGAAGTAGTCGTCGAAGTGGACGCCGTCAATGTCGTATCGGCGCACCACGTTTAGGATGACCCGATGCGTGTGGTCGCGGGCGGCGGGCACGCCGGGGTCGAGCCACAGGTAGTCGCCGTACTCGCGTACCCAGGACGGGTGCTGGTTGTAGACGTGGCCGGGGGCAAGGTCGGACGTGTCGGCCGGGTGGCCCGCCCGGTAGGGGTTAAACCAGGCGTGCAACTCCAGCCCGCGCTCGTGGGCCTCCTGTACGGCAAATCGGAGCGGATCGTAGTACGGCTGCGGTTCCTGCCCCTGTTTTCCCGTCAGATAGTAGGACCACGGCTCGTGGGGCGATTCGTAGAGCGCATCGGCGTGGGGGCGCACCTGGAAGATGACGGCATTCAAGTTGAGGGCGGCGGCCTCGTCGAGCATCCGCCGCAGCTCGGCCTTCTGTTGCTGGGTCGAGAGCCCTGGCTCAGAGGGCCAGTCGATGTTGGCGACCGTTGCGATCCAGGCCGCCCGGAACTCGCGGGGCACGGGCGGAGGGGACACGTCCTCTTCCGGCGATGGTTGGGGGGTGGGCGCGGTGCTTCCGCATCCGGCGAGGAGCCCACTGCCGACGACCAGAAGTCCAATTGCGAATACCAGTGCGGAGGGATGAGGAGAGGCCGTCCGGTTCATATGCACGAGGAGGCGTCAGGCGTTCAGCGGAGCGACGGAAGAGGGCTAATGGTGATTCTTTATGCACTCCTGAAGAGGACAGAATCTACGTGAGGGAGCAGTATTGGTACTCTCGTGTGGATGCTACGAAATCGGGTAGGAGTGACACCACGCACAATGTAAGTTGACGAGACAGTAGGAACGGTCCAAACCACCCGGAATGAGGCAGAGGAACCCTCAGGGAGAGACCGAGACCGTTCGACTTCCTCTCCCGTACCCGTCAAACGTGCGGAGGCGGACGGTAGCGTTGTCCGGCACCTCCACGGGATCGGTGTAGCGAGGGGAGCTGGGGGTGGGCGTTGAGCCGTCCGTCGTATAGCGAATGGGAAGGCCCGGCAGTGCAACGTTGGCTCGAAGCATGCCGTCCTCGATCACGGCCCCGGGGGGCGGCAGGCGATACGTCCAGTCCGGCGCGCGGAGGCTCAGGCGCGGGATCTCCCGTTGGCCGAGGCGGTTCGCAAACGCGCTCCACGCCTCGCCCCGCTGCTGCCGGAGCTGACTGATGTCGTCCAGCGTCGCCCAGTCCGGTTGCGGCGCCCAGGCCCGCTCGGCGAGGCTCAAGAGTCGCGGGACCGCCATGTATTCCATTCGGTCGGTACTGCGCAGCGTTTCGGCCCAGAGCTGGCCCTGGAGCCCGAGAATGTTGGATCGGGCCGAGTCGGCGAGCCGCACGTGGTCGGCAAACATGGAGTCCGGATCGATCGGCCGGCCCATCGACGTGCGGTCCGCACTTTTGTAGAGGTCGTAGGGCACGAATGCGAATGGGTCGTCCAGGTCGACGAAGCCGGACCAGTAGAAGCCGTCCTCACGCGGATGCTTGTTGTAGGCCATGTCGAAGTAGAAGTTGGTGGCCTGCGACATCACCACGTCGAACCCTGCATTCGCCAGGCGATAAGCCCGATCCTCCGTGCCGCCGCCCCAGATGTTGCTCCAGACGTAGGGCTGCACGCCCTTTCCGACCAGCTCCATGTTCGGCGTGGTCGTCGTGGCCTGATGGCCGCCCGCATCTGTCATGCCCACTTCTTCCCAGCCGCCCATGGTGATCTCCCGAGCGGCGAGGGTGTCGCGGAAGCGGCGGAGGAAGTCGCCGAACAGGTCATCGGCGCTGTCGACGCCTTCCGTTTCGGCAATGTACTCCTCACAGATGGGCGATCCGGTCCAGGCGCCGGACGGCACTTCGTCGCCGCCGACGTGGACGGTAGAGAGCGGGGCGTCGGCCGCGTCGTGCAGATTGCGCAGCTCATCCACGACCGTAGCGAGGAAGCGGTAGGTGGAGGGCTGGCAGACGTTGACCACGTTGTCGTCCCATCCCTGCACCGATTCGTACGTCGAGGTATCCGCGGGATCGTGCAGACGGTACCGCTGGGCAGAGGCCGTATCGCCCGCAGCGAGGAGTCGCCGGGTGCGTGCCTTCATGCCCTGAATGGCCGCGCGGGCGTGGCCCGGCATGTCAATTTCGGGCACCACCTCGATGTGTCGCTCCTGGGCGTACTGCAGGATGTCGACGTACTCGCCCTGCGTATACCAGCCGCTGCCCCGCGACATGGTCGGGCGCGGGTTGGGGCCGGAGCCGTAGGAGGGGACGAGGTGATTCTGTTCGGTGAGGGTGTGCCCGCGCCGACCGCCCACTTCTGTGAGCTCAGGCAGGGCGTCGATGGCGAGGCGCCACCCCTCGTCGTCCGTCAGGTGGAAGTGGAAGGTGTTCAGTTTGTAGGAGGCCATCACGTCCAGCAGTCGCTTCACCGCCTCGGCCGACTGGAAGTTGCGCGACACGTCGAGGTGCAGCCCCCGGTAGCCAAATCGCGGGGCGTCCGTGATCTGCACGGCGGGCACCGACACGGAAGATGACGACTGTTCGTAGGCATCAACGGGCAGCCAGGCTTGCAGGCTCTGGATGCCGTAGAAGACGCCGGTGTCGCGCGAGCCGACAATCTCGATTCCCTCCGACGGGTCGACCGTGAGGCGATAGGCTTCAGGGTGAACCTCGTCGGTCGAGGGCGAGTGAACGTCCGCGCGGCGAAGCACAATTGCCGGGTCTTCGGCGCTCACAGAGATCGTAGGTCGTTCGTCAAAGACGCTCTCCAGTCCCTCGGCCAGCAGCCGCGCCTCGGATGCGAGCCCGTTCTCGTAGCGAATGGTGGGGTCCGTGAACGAGAACGAGCCCGCTCGCTGATCAACCGAGGCGGGCGTCGGCACGACGTGCCCCACAGAGTCTGGGGATTGAGTCGAGAGGGACTCATTGGCGTCGTACCGACGGGCCGGCGTGGGGACCGGCACCTGATCGTTCGGTCCTCGTGACATCTGTTCGGGTCGGGTAAACGGCGTCACGCTCACGTCTGTGATGGGCGCCGGGGACGCCGTCGGGCGCCCTTCAGGGTCGTACACGATGTAGAAGCCCGCGGGCGCGTCGATGCGCTTGATGGCCGAGCCGCCGGCCTCAAACGTAAGGCGTCGCTCGGTGCCCGGCGCCACCGACGTGAAGTTTTCACCCGGTGTGAGTCGGTAAAAATCACCGTTGATCCGTGTAATGTTCACGTTTCCCGAGACGCTTTCCGGATCGATCTGGCGGAGAAAGTTGAAGTAGAGCGTCCAGCCCGAGGCGGGGAGGGCGGTTTTTCCGTCGTTGCGAAGAGTGAGGTGCGATCGAACGCGCGCCCCGTCATCGACGAGATTGCTTTCGACGCCCCACTCGACTGCCAGGTGGTCGGCAGACGGAGGAGATGGCTGGGCGGTAACGGACGCGCTAAGGAACGGCGCAAGGAGAAGAAAGAGGCAGATCCGCACGGGAAAGCCGTTCATGGAAGTGGACAGCAACATTACTGAGGGGGAGCGAGAGAAAAGGTCGTGAGGGCGGCGTTGTTATTCCCGACGACGACGAGGGGCGTGGGGCCATCCACGAGCATCAGTTCGCGGACATCTTTGGGGGCGTGAAAGCCACTTTCCCGGCTGAGAAGAGGGGTGAAGGAGAGGGAGCCCTCATTCAGCAGAACTGTTCCTTTTTCGGCGTCGGCGCGTCCCCACTGCGGACGGACCGTAAAGTCGTTGCCCGCGAGGAGGAGGTCGGGGCGGTCGTCCCCGTTCACGTCGTGCACGGCAATGCCCTGGATGGGAGCGAACTGGGCCTCCTGCGGCAGGGCGTGGCGCTGGAAGGTGCCGTCTTGGTTGTGAAAGACACTCGTTTCGAACGTTGAGGCCGTGAGGCGGGTGGCGGCCTCCCGTTCCGCCTCGGTAAGGATGTCGTCGATCGTGGACTCGGCGTAGTCCTCGTAGGAGGAAAACCGTTGTTCGAAGGGGGGGATTGCCTCGACCAGCGTGTCGTGCCAGTAGATCGGGTATTCCTTTCCGTCGAGGTGATGCGTCATGATCGGATCGACCGAGCCGTCACGGGAAAAGTCGGCTGCATAGATGGCGGCGGGTGCGTCCGGACGAGCCTGGACCTGGGCGTTGAGCCCTCGATTGCCGGCGACCAGTTCCGGGGCCCCGTCGCCGGTAAGGTCGACGGCGGCGAGGCTGTACCACCATCCCTCCGTTCCCGAAAACCCCATCTCGTCGGAGACTTCTTCGAACAGAATGTCGCCGAACTGAAAGACCCGAATCGGCATCCATTCGCCCGCGAGCACGAGCTCCGTGGTGCCGTCGTCGTCAAGGTCGTGCCAGAGCGCGTCGGTCACCATGCCGGGCTTGAAGAGGAGCGGCGCGATGTCCGTCGTCACGTCTTCGAACGCTCCCCCTGTGTTTTTGAGGAGGTGGCTGCGGGGGGGAAGCGGGTATTCGCCCCGCCACATGCGCCCGCCGACGAAGAGGTCGGTCTGGCCATCGCCGTTGAAGTCGTGGGCGGCCACTGCGCTCCCACTGCTCTCGATCGTCGGCAGGGCATCGGGCGCATACGTAAATTGACCCGTTCCATCGTTCAAATAGACCCGATCCTGGTAGCCGGCGCCGCCCCGAGCGCCCTTGCCGCCGCTCACCACGTACAGATCCTGGTCGCCGTCGTCGTCTACGTCGAGAAAAACCGCGTCGGTGTCCTCGTAGCCCCGGTGGGGGGAGAAAGCGGACGAGGATGCGGACTCGAAGGAGCCGTTGTTCTGTTGAAGGAACAGTGCGCTCGTTTGTCCGCGAGCGCCTCCGACGAATACGTCCGTGCGTCCATTTCCCGTCACGTCGGCTCGGGCGAGGGCCGGTCCCGTCCGGGACAGCATGTGAGGGAGGAGGGGCTGAGACTTGAAGTCAAGAAGAGCGTTTTCTCGGTGCCTGAACGACGGGCCCTGCTCGTTGGAAACGTCCGTCAGATACGGATCTGTCGAAGGGGACGACGGGTCCGTCGAACGGGCGTCCGACTGAGAGAGCGTAATCGTTTGGTTGGCCGCAAGCTCGGAGCGCTGCTCTTGGGTCTGGTCGGGCCACGTAACGGTGACGGACACGGAGTCGGCCGTTCCGATTCCGAAGTGTAGGGTGGGCTCAACAGACGACTGAAAGCCGCGCGACGGAATCATTTCCTGGGAAAAGGTCTGCCCGTCGGGGGTGCTCACCTCTACCTTCGCGCCGACGCCGAATTGATTCTTCTCGTTCCCCTCAAGGTCGACACTCAGATAATTGTTGTTCGTCTGGGTTCGGGCCTCGTTACGATAGATGAAGGCCTTCTGATTGATATTATTGACCACGAGGTCGGGGGCCCCGTCATTGTTCAAGTCTCCGTAGGCCGCGCCGGTCGAAAAGCCGGTTTGGGCGAGTCCCCAGGCCCGGCTCACCTTCTCGAAGGTGAGATTCCCACTGTTGCGGAAGGCGTAATTCGGAATCGGGGTCGACGGCATTTTTTGCGTCAGCCCGTAGAGGTCGAGGTCGATTTCAGACGGGTTCTCGGCGTTCCTGTATTTTAGGTAGTTGAGGTTTGAGAAGAGGATCGAATTGAGAAAGTCGAGGTTTGTGTAGTCGCGCCGGTAGCCGTTGGTGACGTAGAGGTCCTTGTGGCCGTCCAGGTTGTAGTCTGCGAAGAGGGCGGCCCAGCTCCAGTCGGTGTTCGACACGCCGGCGAGCTGCCCGATCTCGCTGAACGACCCATTTCCATTGTGTCGGTGCAGCATGTTGCGCTGGTACTGGTAATAATAATCCTTTGCCAGCATGCTGCGGTAGAATTCAAGGTCCTTGGGCCCGGCCAAAAGCTTTTGGCGTCGGTTGTCTTCGGCCAGCATGTCGAGCGTGAAGACCTCCGGCCGTCCGTCGTTGGTCACGTCGGCAATGTCGCTACCCATCGAGGAGTAGGACGTGTGGTCCATCCACGATCGAATCTCGTCCCGGAAGGTCCCGTCTCCTTGATTGATGTACAGCCGGTCGTCGGCCAGGTAGTCGTTGGCGACGTAGAGGTCGGGCCACCCGTCGTCGTTGACGTCGCTCACCGTCGCGCTCAGGCCGTAGCCCGTGGCGGCACCGACAATGCCGGCCTCGTCACTGACGTCGACGAAGGAGCCATTGTCGTTGCGGTAGAGCTTATCTCCGGCCAGCGGATCCCGCTGCTGCTCTCGCGTCGATCGGTCGACGTTGAACCGGGTACGGCCGGTCGCGTGATTCACCAGGTACAGGTCCAGGTCGCCGTCCCGATCGTAGTCGAAAAAGGACGCGTGGGTGGAACGAGCCGGATCGTCGAGACCATACTCTGCCGCTTGCTCTTCGAATTGAGGAGTGCCGTCCTCGTTGATCCCCTGATGGATGTACAGCTTGTTGCGGCGGGCGTCCGTGTCGTGCCAGCCCGATTTGCACACGTACAAATCGAGGCGTCCGTCGCCATTTACGTCCGCCATGACCACGCCGGTCGTCCAGCCCTCCCGATCGGCCACCCCGGCCGTTTCGGTCCCCTCACGAAACTCAAAGTCTCCCTCGTTCAGGTAGAGCCGATTGCTTCCCATATTTGCGGTGAAGTACAGGTCGGGGCGATCGTCGCCGTTCAGGTCCCCGATGGCCACACCACCGCCGTTATAGAGATACTCGTACGTCAGCACATTGCGCTCAGCATTCTCCTCTAGATCGTTCGAGAACGTGATTCCCGTCGTCGTCGATGAGAGACGGGAAAAGAGGGAAGGGGGGGAGATCGCCGGAGTAAGCGCGCCGGTCGTTCCTATCAGAACAGCAAGGATGAGAAGGGAGGTCCGGAGTGACATACCATTTGGAGGAAGGAGAACCGAAACAGAAGAGGCGGACCACGTTTGCCATGGTCCGCCTCCTCCTACGCGCACGGGGTTCGACAGATCGTTACTGAGGTTCGTCCCACCACATTCGACTCATGAAGGAGTCCCCGTTTTCATAGCGGTTGACGGCCTCGTTGTAGTTTTCGGCGTTGATCGAGGCCTCGCTGTTGGGATAAATCATCCGGCGCGGAATCCGGCCGTCGGTGCGGTTGCCCGGGTAATTGGTGGGGGTCAGTTCCGGATAGCCGGTCCGGCGCCAGTTGGAGTACGACTCGTACTCGTTCATGAGAGTCGCCGCCCAGTACTGCTCATTAATCTGGCGGATCTGGTCTTCCATGTTGGACGCCCACGGAAGATTGCTGACGTACGTGTCGATCTCGCCCTGTGGAATCTCGGCCGCACTCCCATACATCGACAGGTAGTTGAGGGCCGCCCGCGCGCCGTCGCGGTAGTGCTGCTCGGCGGACTTGCCGGTGCTGAGGCCCCAGCGGACGCGCGACTCGGCCAGCATAAGCTCGACCTCAGCGTACGTCTGGAAGAACATCGGATCGTCGCGTCCCTGAATGACCTCGTTGGGTAGCATGTACACGTCCAGGCCGCAGGGATCCGGGGGAGGACTTCCGGAGCATTCCACCCAGCTCGAGTGCTCCTGAATGGGGTTTTGTCCTCCGTCGTCGTATCCGTTGGGAAGGCCCACGGCCGGGTCGCCGTCGTCTTCACCGTACACCCGGAGGCGAGGATCGTCGTGCGTCTTCATCCAGTCCACGAAGGTTTTGCTCAGGTATGGTGGGGCCGGGGTGACAGAGTCGAAGGCCTCCCCGTTTCCGTTCTCTCCAATGCCGTCGCCCACCTGATGGGGAACGTAGGCAATGTCGTCATTGCTCGTCATGAGGCCGCCGTCGCCGGTAATGGCATTTTCGGCCCACGTCTGGGCTTTACTTTCATTGACCTTCACCATCCGGAGCGCCAGCCGCAGCATGAGGGAGTTAGAGAATTTCTTCCACTTCTGGATGTCGCCCGTGAACATGATGTCGTTTTCTCCGAACATCGGTTGCGAGGAGTCGAACTGGTCCCGGGCGGCGGCCAGTTCGTTCAGCATGTCGTCGTAGATGGCCTGCTGCTGGTCGTACGCAGGCTTGCTGACGTCATCGTAGAAGGCCAGCCCGGCCTCCGAGTACGGAATGTCTCCGTAGAGGTCGGTGAGGCGATGAAAGACCAGTACACGGAGAATCCGAGCCACGGCATTTTTATTCACCATGGCGGGATTTTCCTCCGGATTGGTGCGGCGTTCGAGGTCGACGACTTCCTTCACCGCGTTGGGATACCAGCTGGTCCAGGCCGCCGCCGTATACGAGGGAGTGTAGGTGTACTTGTCACCGGCCCAGTACCCCGCGAGAGTCGCGAAGTGCTGGATCATCGTCGAGTTATAGATCAGGTTATTCCGCCACGTCTCAAAGCGGGAGCCCGAGATCTTGAGCTGTACCCCGGTGAGTTGAAAGTCGGGATTGAGGTCCGTTTCGCTCGTGGGATCCGTATTGGTCTCCTGCAAGCGGGAGTCCAGCGAGTCGCAGGCCGTGAGCCCGATGGTCAGCAGGCCAAAGACGAGGACGTATCGGAGTAGCGAGGGAATGTTCATGGTCAAGAATGCTGCGTCTGCGAGTGGGATGTCGGTAGGTCGGGGTCCCCCGTTGGAAGGGGGAGGGAGATCCCTCCGTGGGCGATTAAAACCGGAGGTTCAGGCTCACGCCCAGATTCCGCGTCTGCGGTACGCCGAAGTACTCAAGCCCCTGCAATTGCGTGCTCCGATTGTAGGTCGACTCCGGATCGACGTTCGGAATGTTTTTGTGGAGGATCCACAGGTTGCGGGCCGTGACGGCGATGCTCGCGGTCTGAATCGGAAGTTGCTCAATGAGCGACGAGAAACGATACCCGAGTCGCAGTTCGCGAAGCTTCACGTAGCTGGCGTCGTAGACGAATTCATTCGAGATCTCGCTGTAGCGCCCCCAGTAAGTTTGGGGGTTCACCCGAGCCGTCGTCTCATTGCCATTTTCGTCCACGCCTTCGACCTCAACGTATCCCTGCTCCCGTCCTTCAAGCGTCTGCTCGTGAAGCCCGCTTGAGGTTGCAATGGTGTTCGTTCCGGAGTAGACGCTGCCTCCAATTTGGACGTCCAGCATTGCTCGCAGGACGAGGCCCTTGTAGCTAAAGCTGTTGGAAATGCCGCCGCGCCAGTCCGGGGGGAAGTGGCCGGCCACGTTCAGCGAGTCTCGGCGCTGCGGGAGGCCGCTTGCGTCCAGTACGAGTCGTCCCTGCTCATCCCGCTTGAACTTGTAGGCCATGATGGCCCCGTACGGTTCGCCTTCGCGGGCTCGGACGAACGCACTTTGCGTGCGGGGCTGGCCGAGCTCCAGCTGATTTAGGTCTTCCGTGATCCGGACGACCTCGTTGTTGTTCGCCGAGAAGTTGAAGTCGAGGTTCCACTCAAAGTCGCCCAATTGGGCCGGCGTCGTCCGGAGTGCAACCTCTATCCCCGTGTTGCGCGTTTCCCCAACGTTCAGGACGCGACTGTTGTAGCCGGAGGCGCCGGGGATGGTCGTCGGGACGATGTCGTTGGTCGTAATCTCGCGGTACCAGGTGAAGTCCAGCCCCACTCGCTCACTAAAGAGCCCAAGCTCGAGTCCTCCCTCGATGGATTCTTTGCGGGAGGGCTGGAGGGCGGCATTCGGTACGCTTCCAGTGGCAATTTCCCCAACGGGAACGCTGGATCCGTTCGGGTTCGTGTGGGAGTGCCCGGTCAGCTGGTACGTGAGGTTGAGCTGGTACGGGTTCGTGTCGCCCCCAACGGCGGCCCATCCGGTTCGGACTTTTCCGAAGGAGACCCAGTCGGGCAGCTCGAATGCTTCGGAGAAGACGAAGCTTCCGCTGACCGACGGATAAAAATACGAGTTATTGGCGACGGGCAGCGTCGAGGCAATGTCGTTCCGTCCGCTGAGGTTTAAGAACAGGTAGTCCTTGTAGGCAAGGTCGGCCGTTCCGTACGCGGACCAGACCTCCGATTCTGAGAAGTTGAAGACCGGGGACTGGTTGGAGGTATTCCCGATGGTTTGGAGGCCGGGAATGTTAAAGTTCGTGCCCGATTGCCCGAGGGTCTTGTTTCGGTTTTGCCGGAGCTGTCCACCGAGCCGAGCTGACAACTCCAGGTTTGGGGTGATGTTCTGTGTGGTGAACGCCTGGAGGCTGTAGTTTTGCTCCGAGACGTTGTATTCCGTTTCGTTGAAGGAGCCCCCAGGGATGTAGTTTGTACCGTACGGCTCAATGGTCA
This sequence comes from Salinivenus sp., assembly GCA_018609755.1. Taxonomy (GTDB): domain Bacteria; phylum Bacteroidota; class Rhodothermia; order Rhodothermales; family Salinibacteraceae; genus Salinibacter. Next base: position 16,698 of record JAHENZ010000232.1, read on the forward strand.
CGCGATTGGTCCAGTACTTGTCCATCTCGGTCCGTCCCTGGAGCGTCACCCAATCCCCGATCTCGTACTGCAGCTGGACGAAGCCGTTGATGCGGTCGTCTTGGTCCTCATTTGAGAAACGATTGACGGCCCAGTACGGATTGGTGTTGAAGGCGGAGCTCGTCACGGCCTCCTCGTCGAATCGGTCATCGCCGACCCATCCGGGAGCCAAAATGCCTACATCCATACTTCGGGGCATCAGGGTCACCACATAGTTGGCGTTGCCGGGCGCATCCGAGACACGCGGGCGATTATGTGCATTCTCTCGCACGTAGTTGGCCTTCGCATCGGCCGACAGCCCCGGAAGGCCGAAGTCTGAGGATGCCCGCACGAGCATTGTCGTGCGATCATAGTCCGAATTCGGGACGATGGCGTTGTCTCGTCGATGTGACATCGAGAGCCGGAAAGATGTCGACTCGGTTCCTCCGTTTAGGGCGATGGAGTTGGAAGAGTTGAGGCCCGTGCGGTAAAAGTCTGAGAGGTTGTTCGTGGCCGGCGAGTAGGATCGCTCTTCGCCGTCGAACTCAATCGCAGAGTTTACCTCGTTCATCCTCGGGCCCCAGGACGAAAGACCAAAACTCCGGGCCTGGCTCTGACTGGTGGGCACCACGCCCTGCCAGGACTGCTCCGTTCCCTCCTGCTGCATCTGGCCGTGGCCGTACTCGTTTTGGAAGGAATTGAAGTAGTTCAGGGGACTTTCCACGGTCGTGGTGCTGCTGAACTCTACGCCAAGTCCCCCCGACGACCCCGTTTTCGTCGAAATCAGCACGACGCCGTTCGAGGCGCGCTCTCCGTAGAGAGCGGCGGCAGATGCTCCCTTCAGGACGGAGACCTCTGAGATGTCCTGCGGATTGATCGACGTGAGGCCGTCGCCCATGTCCGAACCGCCCCACATGCTCGCGCCTGCAAGGTTGGAGTTGTCGAGCGGGACGCCGTCCACCACGTAGAGGGGCTGATTGTCGCCCGTGAGGGACGAGATCCCGCGGATGAGCACGTTGCTCGATCCAGCCGGGCCTGTGGCCGTGCCGCTAACGTCTACTCCTGCGATCTTGCCGGTTAGGGCGTCTCCAAAGTTTGAGGAAGGGACTTCGGCAAGGTCTTCTCCCGACACTTTGCTTACAGAGTACCCAATCGATCGCTGCTGGCGTTCGATGCCGAGGGCCGTCACGACAACGCCTTCAAGCTGCTTGGCACTGGACTGAAGCTCGATTGTCAGCTCCGTGCGACCATCTAGCGGAACGGTTTGTGACTCGTACCCCACGAAGGAAAAACGAAGGCGAGCGTCTTCTGCCGACACCGCAATTTCGAAAGTCCCATCCGCGTTGGTCGTGGTCCCGCGCTGGGTGCCGACCTCGACAACGTTGACCCCGGGGAGGGGCTCACCATTTTCAGTATCCAACACCGTTCCCTCCACGGTGAGGCCTTGAGCATTCGCAACTGTCGCTCCTCCTATCAGGAAAAGAGCTACAGCGGCGAAGAGCCCAATCTGTAGCGATCGAAAGTGGAACTCGTACCGGCTGAACATAGCAGGTTTGAAGTGCATGAGTAGAAAAACTTGCGCGTCCACTAGGAATCGCGGAACGCATTCGCCTCTTCGGTAAGCAGGTCCGAAATCGGTGGGTCCGTGGGGGCTACTTCCCGAAACATTTTACACACTAATAATACTCGATCTTATGAGACTGCATCAAGGAGACGTAAAGGTTTGGAACCGGTCCCACCTCCTCAATCGTCCTCATTAGATGGGGTTTTCGAAAGTTTGGAAGCCCTTCCAAGATCGGGGAGAAAAGAAGATATACGGTCGGCAGAAGAAAGTGCAGACGGGTACACAGGACAATCGTATCTTGGAGTGTTCAGGAGGATGGAGACTCTTTCGTTGTTCGCTGCCGAAAATATCTGATCAATAGCAGGAGCGAGAGGCGCGGAGAGGAGCGTTATTCCCGGTCCTTTGGTTCGGCGATGCCGTGGTGGTGTCGATAGTCGAGTTTGCAGGCGGCGTCATCGTCGATGATGACGTGGGCAAAGCGGTGCATCTGCACCATCGAGGCCGGGACCATGGCCGTGAGGGGACCTTCGAGCGTTTTCTTAATCGCCTGAGCCTTTCGTTCCCCGCTGGCGAGAAGCAGCACCTCCTCGGCCTCCATAATCGTGCCTACGCCCATCGTAATGGCGTACTCCGGCACCATGTCGGGGTCGTCGAAGTAGCGCGCATTGTCCTCTACGGTTTTCGAGGTGAGCGTCTTGATTCGAGTCCGAGAGCCGAGCGAGGAACCGGGTTCGTTGAACGCGATGTGGCCGTTGGCCCCGATGCCGAGAATTTGCAGGTCGATTCCACCCGCCTCTTCAATCCGGCGCTCGTACCATTGGCAGTGCTCGTCCACGTCGTCGGCCATGCCGTGGGGAATGTGCACCTGGCTTTCGGTGACGTTCACGTGGTCGAAGAGGTTGGACCACATGTAGTGAGCGTAGCTCTGCTCATGCTCCGGGGGGAGTCCCACGTACTCGTCGAGGTTGAAGGTCGTGAGTTTCGAAAAGTCCAGTCCGCGCGTTTGGTGGGCCTCAATGAGACGATTGTAGAGGCCTTTTGGGGTGCCCCCGGTGGCGAAGCCGATGACGCTGTCCGGCTTTTTTCGAATTTGTTCGATGACGACCTCGGCGGCTTTTTGGCTGAGGGATTCGTAGTCGTCGACAACTTCGACAAGCATGAGGGAGAGGAAAGTGGGTGAGAGAAAAAGGGGATGTATTCCCCAATACAATCGACCTCAATTCAATACTATTTAATAAAGACATCCCATTCAGTCCGTCAAGGGAGCCTGCGGGTGGGACCGCTTCCAAATTCCTTCCGGAGACGTCGCGAACCGATTCCGTTCAGCTCATCGGAGAAGAGGGATGGTCCGCGGACAGCCGTCGTGCGTTTCGTCCGGCAGAATGGGGAGGTCACGAGAACGATTACCCTTCGTTCGTTAGAACGGCGTGGAGTGCTTCGACGAACGGGCCGCGAGTCATCGGGCGCTCGTCGGGCAGGGGAGCACGGAGTGCGCCGGACACATTCCCGGGGCGGAGCGGTCCTTGGTTCTGCTGTATGGCGTTGGGGCGGTCGGCCCGTTGGGTCCACTTCCGCGCCCAATCGGCGGGCATCGGAGCGTCGGGGGTCAGGTCGGTTGGGTCGTCGTGCTTGAGGACGCCGCGAAGGGCCAGCTCCTGCACGGGGCGGAACAGGTCATGTCCAGCCGGCACGTCGTACATGATGTAGAGCGGACACCCGGCGTCGAGGAGGTGGTCCTGCACGCGCGACACGTCCACCTCGCGCGGCGCCACGCCGTCCTGTGTCCCGAGGGCGGCGTACGCGCCGAGGGCCTGTCCCATGAGCATGACGACGGGCTGCAGGCGCGTGCAGCCGTTCACGATGTGGGACACGGCGATGCTCTTCTCCCCAGCCATGAAACTCGGATCGTCGGTGTCGGGGAAGAAGACGGCCGGCGGCACCTGGAACGGAGCGTTGTCGGGGTAGTCTTCCGTGAGTCGACACCCGCGGGGGAGGTGGGCCTTCGCGTGGTGGTGGTCGAGAAAGTAGTCGCCCACGGCGATGCTGTCATCGATGGTGGGCGCACGGGGCGCGTCCCCATCCGGCACCACGTCGGCTTGCGTTATCATGCGGTCGGTGGCCATCCGCCGGCTCTCCCGGATGTAGGGAATTGGGGGCAGGAGGTCGTCGGTTGGGTACTCGTCCGTTGCGATTTGCCATTCCGGATGCCCGAGCTCCGTCTGCATGTACTTCACGAACTGCAGCGTATGCCGCTTGGCGTCGAGGAGGCGCTGGTGCCGCACGTAGCGGTCCTCGAAGAAGCGGCGCGTCACGGGAAAGTCATTCGAGTGAAACGGCCAATTGAGCAGGTACTTGTCGTTGGGCAGGGCCGCATACTGGATAAAGCTCTCCCATTCGTGCAGGTCGTGATTGAGACGTTCCGCGTCGGGCGTAGGGCAATCCCCCTTCACGCTGCACTGGAAGTGGGTCCAGTGGGCCCGCTCGGTGGGCGTTGAGGGGAGAGGAGCGGCCCCCGGCCTTTCGGTGAGCGTCGCGCAATAGGTCGGATCTTGGATCTCGTCGTCCGGCTCGGGCGGAGCGGCCGGTTCGGCGAGCATGTCACGGCTTTCGCGGCCTAGATGGTACGGAATTCCGGCCAGGGCGAGGCCGTCGCCGTACTCGGTCGCGTCCACAAACACGCGGCAGGTGAGCGTGCGCTCTGCCTCGCGGCATGCGGGGTCGAGTTTTGTCTTCGTCGGGGCCACCCCGATTCGGCGCACGCGACGGTCTACTCGCTCATAATCGACGGCCTCCACGCCCCGATGGACCGTGAGTGTATCCTCTGCGGCGACCCACTTCTCGAGAATGCGGTGGCCCACCCTGGGCTCGTAGCAGTACAGGCTCACCCAGCCGGTGTGCAGGGCCTCGATTGAGCCGTAGTGGTCGGCCAGTTGCTGGCGGAAGCGTTGAACGAGACCGCCTCCGGCTCCGTGCTTATTGCCGTCGAGCGCACTGACGCCCGCGGCCGTGAGCATGCCGCCGAGCCAGGGAGAGGGCTCCAGTACCGTCACGTCGGCGCCGAGGCGAGCGGCCTGCACGGCGGCGCAGATGCCCCCGGTGCCGCCCCCGTAAATGACAACGTCGGTTTCGCGGCTCTGCCGCCCTTGGAACCAGCGACCGGACACGGTAGGCATTGCGGCCCAGGCTGCGGTGCCGAGGCCTGTAGTCTTTAGAAAGGAACGGCGATCCATGGGAGGACGAGAAGATAGTGAGAGGGTATTGTTCAAACCGATTCGCCATCATTCCAGACGAGCGGAACGACGGCGTTGACGTCGTGGGCGGACAGGAAGGCCATTGCCATCCCGGAGTAGACCCGTTCGAGGCCGAAACCGCACGGGAACAGCGCAAGAACCGATTCACGGTGAGAAGGGGGGAGACGCACGACAACTTTCCGCATGATAACCCCCGTTTTATTTGATCATCAAGAAGAAAAGCAATCTGGAACCGCTTCCACGATGAGTGTGGGACCGGTTCCATCTTGCGGAAAGCGGGTCGAGTCCCGTTGTTGTTATTGGTATGAGCGAAAGCCGCCGGTTCCGAGAGGGGGAGGACTGCGTTTCCCGTTCGTTCGCACCTATCGATTTCTGGGCTAGAGATAGTGCCTTTCGCCGTTCGGTACTCCCGTTGACAATTTCTGTTAGACGTCGTGTCCGCCACTCACTTTGTTGCTGGACTTGATTCTGGAGGGTCGAAAACGCTCCTCCGAGGGGAGTACCTCGAAAATGGGGCGTCCACCGCGATCGAGCGTCGGGGAGAGGGGGCCAATCCAAACCGGGTCGGAATGGATCAGTCCACAGGGATCTTGATCGATCTCATCCGAGACGCGATGGAGGAGAGTCCCCCGATCGACCGGCTCTCCGTGTGTGCGGGCGTGTCGGGAGCGGGGCGGGAGGACGAGCAAGAGGTACTGGCCAACGCCGTGCGCCAGGCGTTTGCAGGACCAGAGATCTCTGTGTCCGTCGAGGTGGTCCACGACGCGCTCATCGCGCTTGACGCCGCCTACGACGACGGCAGCGGCCTCGTTTTGATTGCGGGGACCGGGTCGGTCGTACTAGCACGGACGCGTGACGACACGTTGCTGCGCGTTGGCGGGTGGGGGCACGTGCTCGGAGATCCAGGAAGTGGATATGCCATCGGGCAGTCCGGACTGCGGGCGGTGGCCGAGGCTTACGACGGCGGGGCCGATACGGTCCTCTGCTCCTGTCTTCGCGAACACAGCAGCATTCACAGCCGCGAGCGCCTCATCCACCAGGTGTATCAGAAGGAATTCGACGTGCAATCCGTGGCACCGCTGGTAGTGAAAGCGGCGGCAGACGGGGACGCCGTTGCGACGGAGATCCTCAGGACCCAGGCGTCCGGCCTCGCCGAACAAGTCGGGTGGGTTCTAGACCGGGCGGATGCCATCGAGCCTCGCATCACAATGCTCGGAGGAATGGTCCGGAACGACCACTACGCGCAGATTCTTCGTCGTATTCTCGGTGAGCAGTTTTCCGAGTGGTCGGTGTCCTTTTTGGACAAAGAACCGGTAACTGGAGCCCTTCGGCGAGCCCATCGTCTACATTCGTAGGACAGCAGCTCCTCTTTACTCCGAGCCGGTTTCCCTGTACCTTCGCTGGTACTGCGGTTCCACGCTGAGCGGAGGCCCCTTCAACCACGACTGGATCTATGCCTGCGTGTTGACCGCCGACGTTCCGCGAACTTCCCAAATGGACTGTTCAGTCTGATGAGATTTTCGCTCGTGCTTCGCTTCTCGATTCTTTGTATTCTCGGCCTCGCACTGTCCGTGCCCTCGAATGCCCAGTCCCGAAATCCCATCTACTGGGACGTGCACGATTCGACTCGCGCACACCCCCCCGTCGTAGAACCGGGACCAGCCCCTGCCGAGCCGCAGTCCCCGCCCTCGGACGCGACCGTCCTCTTTGGTGGGGAGACCCTGGATGGGTGGGAGCACCCGGATGGATCGGCAGCCTCCTGGGTTGTCGAGAACGGTTACATGCAAGTGAAACCGGGAAGCGGGTCCATTCAGACCAAAGAAGAGTTTGGCAGTGTGCAGCTGCACGTGGAATGGATGGTGCCGTCCTCCGTCGAAGGAGAAGGCCAGGATCGCGGAAATAGCGGCGTCTTCCTGATGAGCAACTACGAGGTTCAGGTCCTCGACTCGCACGAGAACCAAACGTACGCCGACGGGCAGGCGGCGGCCATCTATGGGCAGTATCCGCCGCTGGTGAATGCCATGCGACCGCAGGGCGAGTGGCAAGTCTACGACATCGTCTTTCACCGGCCGCACTTCGACGGGAACGGGACTGTCATTACGCCGGCCACCTTTACCGTCTATCACAACGGCGTGCTCGTGCAAGACCACGTGGAGCTCACTGGTCCGACGGCGTGGAAGGACCGTCCCCCCTACGAGGCTCACGCGTCCGAACTGCCGATTCAGCTTCAGGATCACGACCACCCGGTGCGCTTCCGCAATATCTGGCTCCGCGAGCTTGAATGAAGGGCGCGGGGAGAGCGCGCGGGAGCGTGGGTGTAGAGAGTGTGAATGATGTTGGCCCGACGGACGGGCATGATTTCTCGTTGTATGCTTCCTGCCATGGGCGACCGACGGCTGCCGGCGGACCGCCGCTGGGGTTCAGAAGAGCCGTACGCCGGGTCGCTTGCCGCAGGGGGGAGACGGGGAGAGCCCTTCTTCCTGCGCAAGAATAAACTTATGGCGTTCGGTCATGGGGATCGGTCTCAGTCCAAGGCATGGTTCGTCTCAGTCGTGAAGAGGAGCCGTCGTTTATGCTGAACTGTTACCCATGTTGCCAGTCTGTTCTGTTACCTGTGTACCCGGTTAGTACCCACACACGCCCATACTCCCATACCAATACCGGCACGACGACTGAATTGGGCGGATGAGCCACCCACTTTCAATCGTTCCTCTCACCACCGATCGGCTCCATGCTCACCACGATCGACATTGTCGTTCTCGTCGTCTATCTGCTGGCCGTGGCCGGATTCGGCATCTGGTCGGGGGGCGCAGCGTCGACGGACGACTACTTTCTCGGGGGGCGCGACCTGCCGTGGTGGGCGGTCTGCTTTTCGGTCGTGGCTACGGAGACGAGCACGCTCACCGTGGTGGGCGTGCCGGCGGTGGCGTATGGGGGGACGCTGACCTTCCTCCAGATCACGCTCGGCTACCTCGCCGGACGCATCATCGTAGCGGTGTACTTTCTCCCCCGCTACTATGCGGGCAAGCTGGAGACGGCGTACGCCTTTCTCGGGGATCGCTACGGCGACAACATGCAGGCCGCGGCGTCGGTCACGTTCCTCGTCACGCGCCTATTGGCCGACGGCGTTCGGCTCTTCGCGACGGCCATTCCGCTCAAAGTGATTGCCGATACGGCGGGACTGGAGGTGGGCTACTTCGAAATCATCCTCGTAATTGGCGTCGTGACGGCGCTCTACACGCTCGTGGGGGGCATCAAGGCGGTCGTTTGGATGGACGTGGTGCAGATGCTTCTCTACGTCGGCGGGGCGCTGGCGGCCATCGGGTTTTTGCTTGGAGACGTGCCAGCCGGATGGTGGGCCACGGCCGTAGAGGCGGGCAAGACGAACCTGATCGACCTCGGCTTCGAGCACTCCCTCGGACGCTGGTTCACGATGCCGTACACGCTCGGCACGTCGGTCATTGCCGGGGCCATCTTCTCCATGGCCTCCCACGGCACCGACCAGCTCATCGTGCAGCGTCTGCTGGCCTGCCGCGACGAGGGCGATAGCCAGAAGGCCATTGTCGGGAGCGCCGTGGTCGTGATGTTGCAGTTTGCGCTTTTTCTCGGGGTGGGCCTGCTGCTCTGGGTGCACTATGACGGCGCGACGATCGAGGCGCTCGGTCTTCAGCGCAGCGACGAGGTCTTTCCGAAGTACATTATCGAGGGGATGCCCGCCGGACTCTCCGGCCTCATCCTGGCCGGCATTGTGGCGGCGGCCATGAGTTCTCTCTCCTCGTCCCTCAACGCCCTGGCGTCGTCCTCGGTAAATGACCTCTACGAGCGCATCATGGGGCATCCACTGGCCGAAGACCGCGGCGTGTTCGTGTCGCGGATGCTGACCCTGTTCTGGGGCGTCGTCTTCATCGGCTTCGCGAGTCTCTTTCAGGACAGCAACAATCCGGTCGTGGAGCTGGGCCTGTCGATTGCCTCGTTCACCTACGGCGGACTGCTTGGGGCCTTCCTACTGGGGCTTTGGCACCATCAGACGCAACAGCTGGACGCGCTCGTCGCCTTCGTCGTCTCCATCGGCGCGATGGTGCTCATCATCTTTGGCGTGTGGCACAGCCCGTCGGAGGGGTGGATGTTCATTCTGAATCCGTCGGAGGCCTACACGCAGGAAGCGGATCTTCGAACGATCGGGTGGCCGTGGTACACCGCCATCGGCACGGTCATCAATCTGGCGCTCGGCAGCCTACTGGCCCTGCGGCACCGGGGCGCCGCGGAGGCCTGATCGGGCAATTGTGCTGGGCAGCGTTCATTGGAGGACGTTAGTCATACACAAGCGAGTGGGCGCATGGGAGCGCGATAGGGGGTAACATTTCGGTCTTCGGTCGCGTCTCCCAAAGAAAGTATGGGCCGAATCTGCATCTTTCCGCCCTGCTCCTGCGTTTTACACATCCACCCGCTCTTCTGTATTCACTTCCCCCTTTCATGCGACTGACCGACGAGGAGAAGGCCGTTCGCCGCGAGATTGAAGACTGGCAGCACGCCGACGCGTCCATTGCGTCTCAGGCCATGGATTGGGCCATGCGGCCCGTGGACTGGGCCGTGGACCGCACGGTGGATCCCGACACGATGGACCAGGTCGTGGATCGTATCCACCAGTTCCTCTCCACGCTGTCCGATGCCTCAGAGTGGACGTTCGAGGACGACGACATCCTTGCAGCGGCGGAGGACCGGGGTCTTCCGGCGCAAACCGTAAGCGACCTCCGCAGCCAGCCGATTGCCGAGCTCGATCCTCTCGCCCGCAGTCGCTTCCGGCAGAATACGATCCTCGCGGCCCTGGAGGGGGGCGGTACCGGTCTCATCGGCACCGCGTTCATCGCGGCGGACATCCCTCTGCTTTTTACCATCAACTTGCGTCTCATCCAGCAGATTGGGGCCTGCTACGGCTTTCCACTGCGCGGTCCCACGTTTCAGCCCCTCGTGCTGTCCATCTTCAATGCAGCAGCATCTGGCGGACCGGAGGCCCGCAACGAAGCACTGCGCGAAGTGAGTGTGGCCGCGGCTGCGTTCGCAAACGACCTTGACTACAAGGGGCGCGTCTCCGGCACCTTCCGCGACCAGAATCGGCATTTCCCGCGGGAGATTGCCAAGGCCCTCGTTGAGCGCAAGCTGGGGCAGGCCGTGCCGCTGGCCGGCGCCGCGGTGGGGGCGAGCGTCAACTACTGGTTCACGAACGAGACGGCCAAGTCGGCCTTCATGTGTGCTCGCGCACTCTACCTGGAGTGGAAAGAGCGACGATAGGGTGGGGCGTGGGTGTAGAGAGCGTGGGTGTAGAGAGCGTGGGAGTGAAGAGCGTGGGAGTGAAGGGGATGGAGGGGGGAGAGAGGTATCCGCGCCCATTCCGCATTCACAATTCCACAGTCCGAACTCACTAGTGGGCTTGCACAACTGAAACGCGAGAAATCGCAGATATCGTGACGCTGTTTCCGTCTGTATCTCCTGCGCGGAATCTGTTCGGTATCGACCGCTACCGGCAAACGCTGATGATTTTAGCGTCAGGTGACCGGCGCTTGAAACCGCTAGAGTAGTTGTGCAAGGTCACTAAAGGCCGTCGTAGAGCCGGGTGGCGAGGCGATTGGGGAGGGCGTCGGTGTCCCGAATTTTTTGGGCCGCGCCGTCGATGTCGTAGGTCATGCGCACGTTGTGGTACTCAAACGAGTCGGTGTCGAAGAGACCGAAGCTGACCTTTGGGTTTTGGTCGCGTGGCTGACCTACGCTGCCCACGTTTACGAGGTATCGGTGTCCTCGTCGGACCTGAAGCACGCCAAGCCGGTCCGCCATTACGGCCGGCACGTGGGTATGTCCGATGAAGCAGATGTCCGTGTCGAAGTGGTCGAATTGTGACTGGGCGGCAGGATATGTCGTGAGCCGCTTCCAAGCCCTCGGGGTGTCCGGGGTGGCGTGGACGAATGTGCAGTTTTCCACTGTGAGCGTATCTGGGAGGCTCGCGAGGTACGAAAGCTGATCGTCGGAGAGGCACTGTCGATTGTGGCGAGCAGCGTCTTGGCCGTCGGCTGGAAGTTCACCGATCGCTTCTTCCTTGGCCACCGCCGCATCGTGGTTCCCGCAGACGACGCCGTCGCACCGGTCACGAATCAACTCCACACACGCGGCGGGATCGGCGTTGTATCCAACCACGTCTCCCAAACAGTAGACGGCGTCCACCTTGGCGGCGTCGATTCCATCTAGGGCTCGTTGTAGCGCTTCGAGATTTGAGTGGATGTCAGAAAGAATGGCAATGCGCACAGAAAGGAACGTCGACTCGTCCGGCAGAACCAGTGAAAGGGGACTTTTGGAGGCGTCGTCCGGGCCAGGAGGGGGGGGGGTTAAATGCAACGGTTTGACCAATTCACATGAGATTACTTTTGCTCGAAACGGGCCTGGTGTGTTGTTTGTCTGAACACACACGAATGTATCGTTGAATTATCAGACGCGTTCAACGGCGAATGCTTCATAGCGTCTGTTTGCATACACAAATGGCTTTCGGGTCGAGAGGGGTCCCCCCGTGTATTCACGGAGCGCCGCAACGTTCTCCCCGTGCTCGTTGCGTCAGCAACCGGTCGTGCCTCCGTCGTCAACGAGAGGCCGTCGGTTGTCGGAATGCCCTCGCCGAAGGCTTTCGATGTTTTTTTAAAGAACGCATATTACCTTGAGATGAAGCTCATTTTGCTTGTCGAAGATGACGAAAAACTGGCCCAGACATTAGAGAAGGGATTGACGAAGAACGATCCCTACCGGGTGCACCACGTGACGAGTGCTGAGGAGGCACTTGTAAAGGCCGCTTCCCATCGGTACGACGCGATGGTGGTGGACTGGCTGCTCCCAGAGATGAATGGGCCTGAACTCATTGAAGAGCTACGCGAGGAGGGATACACGACCCCGATCATGATGCTTACCGTCCGCGACAGTGTGGACGATCGGGTGAAGGGGTTGGAGAGCGGAGCCGACGATTATCTCACGAAACCCTTTGAGATGAAGGAGGTGAAGGCCCGCGTCCGTGCCCTACTGCGACGTCCCGCAGAATGGACGACGCTCGATGAGATTTCGACGGGTCCGCTCACTGTCAACTCGGCGCGACAGGAGGCCCACGTCAATGGGTACGAGCTCGATCTCCGGAAGAAGGAGTTCGATCTTCTGCGTCTGTTGGCCGATCAAGAGCCGAACGTCGTCTCGCGCTCCACGATTGCCGAGCGGGTGTGGGGGTCGGATTACGTCTCGGACAACTCGATTGACGTGACCGTCTCAGGCCTGCGGAAAAAGCTCGAGGGGGCGATGCACGAAGAGGAGGGAATGCGGCTCGAGACGGTTCGTGGCGTTGGGTACCGGTTGAAGGTGGACGAAGAGCCTGAATAGCGGCTCCCCCTTTGGACAGTGCTCCACGAACGAGTCCGTTTTCCATTGTTCGTTTCGGCATTGTCCACCGGAAATGTTGGCAACTAAACGTGGCCGAAAACGCCCCCAGCGAGCCGCTGGGGGCTAAGGGCCACTGTGGCGCTATTTTCGCTGGTGCCTTTGGACGATTGTCGCCTCCCGACCCCCGGGGGGAGAGATCCCTCGGCGCGATGCACTACCGTTCGTGAATGAGAATCCAGTTCTGACCCGCCTCGTCCCGGTACAGGCGGATGTCCACGAGGGTCGGTCGCATCTTGTACGTGAACGTGTATGTAAAACGTTCGTCGAGCTCTCCTTCCTGAATGCCGTTCCTGAACCGCCCCAGAAAGAGGTGATTGTTGCTACAGGGGGCCAGCTCAGTGAAAAAGTTTTGTCCCACGGCTTCCGACGGCTCTACCCCGCTGAGCTCCGATTCACAGCGGTTGTAAAACTGGACGATGCCGTCGTCATCCAGCCGAATGATGCCGAAGGCCGCATTGTTGAGCTCTTCTTCGCTGGCGTGGCGGAGTTGCTCCCCGATGCTCTCTGTGTCGAATTGGAGGGCTGCAGCTGACTCATCCTCTTCCTCGTCGTTCGGGATGGGTACGTCGGACTTCGGCCGAGGAGTCAGCTCACTGCCTTGGAGGAAGGAATGGAGGTTATCGGAGGACGAGTCCATAGATGGTCGTGCGATTAAAACAGGCGCATCGAGACGGGTGAGGAATGAACCCGTTTCCATTCCAACGTGTCGTGCTCCGGTGGTTGGAGTCTGGCCCAAGACCACCGGAAGGGGCGTCCGGTGTAGGAAGATTCAACATTTTCACGTTCTTTCGTCCCCGAAAGGTCCGCCCGGATCGTCTCACGGATGCTTCCCTGCCGACGATAGATCCCGTTTCCGGCGGTTGGAGGTCGGTACACATTCGACCCACATATAGATGGCATAACGCGTTCTACGCAGGCCGGAAGAGAAGCCAGGTGGTCTCGCCCTCAGGCGCTCTGTAGAGGTGGACCGCAAACGATTGGGGGCCATCGCCGGGACTCACGAAGGTGTAGGGGAAGCGAGCATCGATTTCGCCTCGGCGTTGGCCCTTTCGGAAGCGACCGAAGAACAGGTTGTTGTTCGTGCTGGGTGCGAGGTCGAGGAAGAAGTTTTCCCCAATCACGTCCGTTTCGTCTTCTACGTCCTGAAGTCCAGGAAGCTGAAAGGCCGCCGCATTGAGGGCAGCAACCGTCCCGTCGTCGCGAAGCTGCACGACTCCCACGTCGAGTGCGTCGAGCTCGTCGGGCGTCATCGCGTCGAGCCGGTCCAGCGTGTCGGCCTCGACAAACGGAGAGGCTGCCTCAATGTCGACGCCGTAGTCCGTGGACTCGGACGAACCGGAGCGGGAGGGAAGCACTTCGGGGAGAGAGGTGCCCGCCTCCGATTCGAGTACGTGAACCCCTTCCACCACCTCCAGCACACTGTCCGTTCCCAGCTCGGCCTGCAGCCGGTCGAAGCGGCGTTCATAGGTGCGATTCTCGCGCTGGAGAGCGTCGATTTGCTTCTGTTGCGTTTCGAGCCGAGCCATCGCCTCCTGCGCGTCGTCGAAGCCGTGGTGAAGGAGCGTTTCCTTCTCCCGGTACAGCGCTTCCAGCTGGTGCTCCATACTGTTCATGGTGAGCGTATCCGCCGGGTCGCGTTCCGACGCGTCTTCGTTTTCTTCCGTAGGCGCCTCCGGAGAGGACACCGAGAGGTCGTCCGTATCGGGGGCCCAGAGCCGAGCGTCGTGGCGCTCCTCGGGATCGAGCTCTGCGTCCCGGGCGGCGTAAAGGTCGTCGAGTTGCGTTTCGAGCGTCTCCACCATCTCGATCACGTCTGCCGCGGAAGAGACGCCGAGGGCCTGCTGTAGCTTCTGGCGCTCGGCGTAGAGAGCTTCGAGTTGCTGGAACGTGCTTTGATTTTCGCTATCGTCGATCTGAACCTCCCGGAGGGCTTCCTTGTCGTCGTAGAGGTCGTCGAGCTGCTCTTCCATGCTTTCGATCATGTCCACCGCGTCGTCGATGCTGCTCAGGCCCAACTCCTCCAGCTTTTCTTTGTCTTCGTAAAGGGTGGTAAGTTGTTCTTCCATCTGATGGGCCAACTCGGAAAGCTCTTCGGCTTCCTCACGGGTTGAGATCCCGAGAACCTCCTCGATTGCCGAGAGCCGCTCAGCAGCATTGTCCTGGTCTTCCTTCTCCGTGTACAACTCGTCGAGCTGGGTCTGCATGTTCTCGATGAGGGAAACCGCCTCTTCGGCGTCGTACCCAGCGTCAGCCAGCACCTCGTGTTCTGTCGAAAGGGTGTCGAGCTCGTCGACCAGCGTACGCACGACCTCCGATAGGTCGTCGGCGGCCTCCGGGGTCGTGCCGGTGAGATCCACGACCCGGCGGGCGAGGGCGTCGTCCAGAGCAGCGAAGCCAGAGTCTGTTCCGGAGGGAGGCTCGCTCGGGGAAGAGGTTCCGTTGATTCGAGACGTCCCCTGCTGATAAAGATCCGCAAGCTGTGCCCCCATGCTTTCGATCATCGTGAGGGCCCCATCGACGGAGAGGCCGACCTGGTCGAGCTTTTGACGTTCCTCCTCAAGCCGTTCCAGACGCTCGGACATATTCCCAATGAGCTCGTCCAGCTCGTGGGCCTCCTCTACCGAGTGGATGCCGAGAACGTCGCCTGCCTCTTCAGGAATCGTGTCTCCGCGATCGGACAGAGCGTCGGGGGCGGGGAGGGCACTGAGCTGATCTTCGAGGGAGTGCAAGAGCGTCAGGGCGTCGTCGCTCTGCGGCTCCACCTCTTCAAATTCGACCGTCCCCTCGTAGTGTTCGACGAGGCGTTGACCGATCCGTCGGACGGTGTCGGCCAGCGTGCGAGCCTCCGATCCCGTGGCAATGCCGAGGGCGTCCGCAGCGTCGGGGGGAAGCGTCTCCGGATCGGGTAGGCCGTCGAGTTGTGCGGCCATGCTGTGGAGCAGTTCCACTAGGTTCTCCGGGGCATCGTCGACCGCCGTGTCCTGTCCCGACGCATGGGAGCGGATGCGGTCGTGCACCTGCTTGGCAATGCGACGAAGCGCTTCGGCCTGATCAGGGGTTGAGACCCCGAGGCGATCGCGGATGACGACGGCCGCTTCGAGGACGGACGTGTCCGGGTCGGGAGTGGAGGCGTCCTCCGTTTCCGGCTCCTCCTGATCTTGCTCCGCACGAAGCTGGTCGCGTTCACGCTCAAGGGCGTCGCGCTCCTCTCGGAGCCGGTCGAGCTCCGCAAGGGCCTCCTCGGCCGTTTCGTGCCCCGCCTGCATGAGCTGCTCCTTTTCCTGATAGAGATCCTCCAGCCGCCGATTGAGCCGCTGGATTCGCTCCCGCGCCTCATCCATCGTCGCGGCGTCCAGCGCATCGAGCAGCTGCCCGGCCTTCTGGTGGAGGTCCCGGAAGGCACTGTCTACGTCCTCGTCCCCTTCCAGCCGTTCGGCCAGGGTTGCATTGCGCTCCCGCAACTTTTCCATCTTCTCATTCATCTCCTGGAAAACGTTCTCCACCTCGCTGATAGTGACGAGGCCTTCCTCCTGGCGATTGCCTTCGTCGAGCTGGTTCATGTGGCGCATCAAGGTGCGCACACGCGACAGGACCTCCTCCGGGTCCGACGTGTCGAGCTCGTCGCAGAGGGTGTTCCACTGTTGGACGTACCAGTCGAGATCGTGGTCGGGAGACGACGGGTTAGAAGTAGGGTCCGAATCGCTTGCGTCAGCCATCGGGCATCCGTCAGATCGGTTGGGGAAGAGACGTAAGAGGCGACGGCCTACTTTGGGGGGATTGGCCGTATTCCTGCACTACAACGTGCAAGTCGCGTTCCACGTTGTATACCATCGGCCCGTGGGAGTCGATCCGTAGAATGAGCCCAGAAAGGCCGACCCCTGTCCTTGGGGGGAGGGGACCTGCGTGTCAAACATCCGGTTCCCAGATGTAACCAAATCGGTATGATAGAACTGATTCGGCGTGAGTGGCGAATCCATCCGACGAGGGGGGCGATAGAAAGATGCAGTATTTGGCTTGGGCTACGCCAGGCGTCATTTCAGATTACTTCAAATTCTGATGAGCACAAGCACACTTCACACGGAGGAGCAGACCGACACGGTGGAATCTGACGAATCTGTCCATACCCTTCACGATCGCATTGAGGATGCCCTCCGCGGCTCTCTCGACACGCAGTGGGAACAGGTGCTCGACGAGTGGACGAGCGCTGCGCCGTCGGAGCGAAAAGCGGTCCGAGCGTACGTCTCAGGACTCCGAAATCGTATTCTTCGATCGCTTCTCGACATTGACACTGAAGATGAACTGCAGCGGGGGCTTGCAACGCAGTACATCGAGATGAAGTGCCACTGGACCATGCTGAACACGCAAATTCAGCATCAGACAGCCCGCGACGGGGAGGCGCAAGAAGATCTCATCTACCGTGCTACGTGCGTGAGTTTAATCATTCAGAGTCTGGAGCCGCTCCTCAGCCAAGAGCGCATTGACAACCTGACGGCTTTTCTCGCGGAGCCGCTGCAGTAGGGTTCAAGTGTGGAATGGAGCGGGAAAGCGTGGGGGAGAATGGAGGGGGTTCCTCAACTTGAGACTTCCCTCGACAGTCGAATCTTCGAGTCTTCGACTCGATCAGAGCAACGCACGCTCGTCTCTTCTTCCATTCGTGGGAGTCGTTTTGTAGATTCCGCGTCGGTGCCCCACGCGGGGCTCATGCGTCGACTGTTTTGCTTTGCGTGGGGGGATGGAGGCTGCACTTCTCTTTCGGACGAAGGATCGACGCTGGTATGGATTGGATTTCGAGCCCGGAAGCCTGGATTGCGCTCGGCGCCCTCACGCTGCTGGAGATCGTGCTGGGCATCGACAACATCGTGTTCATTTCTATCCTGTCGAATAAACTGCCAGCCGATCAGCAGCCGCTGGCTCGGCGTGTGGGGCTCGGCTTAGCTCTTGGTGGGCGCATTCTGCTCCTGCTGTCCATCAACTGGATTATGACGCTCACCGCTCCGCTCTTCGAAGTGTTCACGCATGCGGTGAGTGGCCGTGACCTCATCCTGCTCGTCGGCGGGCTTTTTCTCATCGGCAAGGCGACCACCGAGATTCACGAAAAGCTAGAGGGGGACGACGGGGACACGAAAGCAGCGGCGACGGTGACCTTTGTCGGGGTGATTACCCAGATTTTTCTGCTGGACATGGTGTTTTCGCTGGATTCGGTGATTACCGCTGTGGGAATGGCCGACGACGTGATGGTTATGATCATTGCCGTGACCATCGCCATCGTGATCATGATGGTGTCGGCCGAGGGCATTGCCGACTTCATCGCCGCCCACCCGACCGTCAAGATGCTGGCGCTCAGCTTCCTCCTGCTCATTGGCGTAATGCTCGTGGCCGAGGGAATGGGGCAGCACATTCCGAAGGGGTACATCTACTCGGCGATGGCCTTCTCGCTGATCGTGGAGATGCTGAATCTGCGGGCCGTTCGGGTTGATGAAGAGGAGGAAGAGAAAACGGAGCCGGTTCATCTCCACAACCCAAGGCTCCAGCGGGCGGTGAAGCGAGCGGTTCAGGAAGATTGATGCGGAGTCTGCTCGGCAGGGACGAGGTTAACGGTGATCTTCGATGCGGAGTGTCCGGTCGTGACGGTCGGCCTCGTCGGAACGGTTGGTGGCCACCACGACCAAGCCGTTCCGCTTCCGCTGTGCGGCAATGATGCGTTCCACCATGTCCCGCCCGGCCTGATCGAGATTGGCCGACGGCTCATCCAACAGGAGCAGGGGGGGCTCGGCAAGAAGGGCCGCGGCGTATTTCACGCGCTGTAGCATGCCGGAGGAGAAGGCAGCAACCGGATCGTCCGCCCGATCCGAGAGACCCACCTCGGCTAATGCCTCGTCGATACGAGCGGGGCCGTTCGGAAGGCGACGAGCCGCCGTGAGAAACGACAGGTTTTCGCGGGCGGTGAGGCTGTCGTAGAGGCCGAGGTAGGGCGCCACCAGCCCTACCCGCTGCGGATGACGTTCGGACGATACGTTTTTGCCGTCGACCGTGAGGGTGACATTTCCAGCCTTTGGGGTTAAAACGCCGGCTAAGATGCGGAGGAGGGTCGACTTCCCGGCCCCGTTCGCGCCCGTGACGGCAAGACTTTCCCGTTCCTCCAGCGTGAACGACAGTCGCCGAAAGAGAAGTAGCGACCCGTAGCGATGTCCCAACTGATCGGCGGTGAGGAGCGGCATTGCACGCGACGCGGCGTGACGACAATTCTACGGGCAGGAGGGCTGCATTGTCCAGCGTGTTGCCAATGTAGGAACGGGGGAGGGCGGGAAGGTTGAAGGTCGGGAAAAAATGTCTCCGAGCGTGCTAGTGGTGCGTCAAGTTTTCCATGTCGAGTAGAGCACCGATCAATGAACGGCATTCAGGCCGTTGAAGCGGCATTCAAGTGGGCATACTCAATTCGACACCCGACACCTTCGGCTTGACTGACCATTAGGGATGGAATGTGGAGGTTACAGCGTCCCCTTTTTCGTCCGGGTTCGCACCTCTTCCACCCGCTCGGCTATGGCGTCCAGCTCTTCCTCCGACTTCCGCCGGACGTTTGCCAACTGGAAGTTCATGCGTGGGTTGTCGGCGAAGGTGTCCTGATGGCGATTCAGGAAGTCCCAGTAAAGCGACGTGAACGGGCAGGCATTCTCGCCGGTGGCCGCGTCGGGGTCGTAGCGGCAGTGCGAGCAGTAGTTGCTCATCCGGTTGACGTACTTTCCGGAGGCGGTATAGGGCTTCGTGCCCACGATGCCCCCGTCGGCGTAGAGTGCCATGCCGATCATGTTCGGGGCCGAGACCCACTCCCAGGCGTCCACGTACATCGCCTCGTGCCAGGCGTTCATCTGCTCCGGATCCACCCCGTAGAGGAGCCCAAAGAGACCGATCACCATGAGGCGCGGGATGTGATGGGTGTATCCGTGCGCCACAGCTTGTCCTACGCTTTCGCGCAAGCAGAGCATGTCAGTGTCGCCCGTCCAGTAAAATTCCGGCAGGTCATGTGTGGCGTCGAGGGCATTCGTGCCGACGTACTCAGGGGCGTAGTGCCAGTACACCCCCCGTACGAACTCGCGCCAGCCGAGAATCTGCCGTACGAATCCTTCCACGGCGTTGATGGGGGCATGGCCGTCGTGATACGCCGCTTCGGCCCGTTCGAGGGCGAGGCGCGGATCGAGGAGCTTCAGGTTGAGCGCGGCCGAGAGGCGAGAGTGGTAGAGAAAGGGGCGCCCGGTCCACATCGCATCCTGGTAGGTGCCGAAGTGCGGCAGGCGATGCTCGATGAAATCGTCCAGGGCCGCCTCGGCCTGTGCGGGGGTGACCGGCCATCGAAAGTGGTCGAGATCGCCGGGGGCGTCGGCACACTCCGTTCGGACGAGGTCCAGAACGGATCGCGTGGTGTCGTCTCGGTCAATGGACGGTCCCTCGGGGATCATGCCGGGCCCGTCCCGGCCAAACGACTCGCGATTATCGTCGTCAAAATTCCAGGCGCCACCTACGGGGTCCCCGTCGTCGGTCACCAGCACGTCGTACGCCCGGCGCTGTTCGCGGTAGAAATATTCGAGCGTCAGCTCCTTCCGATCGGCGGCCCAGGCGTCGAACGTATCGTGGGTCACCAGGAAGTGCCGATCCGCATGTACCTCCAGGGGTACGTTGGCATTCTCGCAAACGTCTTCGATCGCTTGCAGGAGACTATATCGTCCCGGTTCGGTCACACAGACACGATCGGGCTGGTGCTCGGCGATCTGCCGTCGCAGAAACGCGGCCGCGTCGTCGCTTCGCTCCGGGGCGTCGGCGGTTTCATAGTGAACACGCCATCCCTGCGCACGGAGGTCGTCGCGAAAGTGGCGCATGGCCGCCCAGTTGAGGGCGAGGCGTTGCTTGTGCTCTGGAAATGGCCCTCGGTTCACGTCCACTTCCGTCATGGCCACGGCGTCTCGGGACGGGTCGGCGTCGTCAAGCATCGCCGCGTGGCGGTCGAGCTGGTCCCGAAGGAGGAAGAGCAGGCGGCGCATAGGCGACGAGCGGTCGGTTTCCTGCGAGACAAATTCCAGAGCCTCCAGCATGAGGACGATGGATCCTCCATCGGAGAGCACCCACGCCCCCAAATCTACCCCGTACGGACGGTCCCGAGGCCGCCGTCAACGCCGATCACCTGTCCCGTGACCCAGTCGGTCTCCGGATCGAGGAGCCAGGTGACGGCTGGGGCTACATCTTCGGGCTGGCCCACACGCCCCAGCGGATGCATCTGCTCGGACTGTTTCCGGCCCGCGTCTGAGCTTAGGATTTGCTTCGACATGCGACTCTCGACGAGCCCCGGGGCCACGCAGTTCACCCGTACCCCACGGTTGGCGTAGGAGGCCGCGGCCGCCCGCATGAGGCCAGTCACGCCCCCCTTGGCCGCTGCGATGGCTTCGTGGTTCTTAAGGCCGGTGCGGGCGACGGCGGAGGTCATGAGCACGATCGATCCGCCCTTTTTCATGAGCGGACGTCCGGCCGCCTTCACCGTGTGGAAGGCCGTGTCGAGATTCAGCTCAATCTGCTCGCGGTATTCGTCCAGGCTGGTGAGGTGAGCCGGTTTCAGCAGGATGGAGCCCACGAAGTTCGCGATGCCGTCGAAGCGATCATAGGTCTCGGTGGTGTGGTCCACGATGCTCTGTACCTCCTCGAATGAGGTCGCATCGAGCGGGAATGCATCTCCACCGGTTTCGTCGGCGAGGGCCTCCACGTCGGATTGGGTGCGAGCGCCGAGGACGAGTTGTGCGCCCTCGTCGGCCAGCTGGCGAGCGACTTCCGAGCCGATGCCCCCTGTGGCACCAAGGAGGACGTAGACGGGAGAAGAGGACATGAGGGAACAGGAGGGTTGCGTGAGAGGAAATGCCAACGCATCTGTTCCTGAAAATCGCACGCCTCCCCGGTGGTCCCGTCCCCCCGTACATATTTGCGGATCGTTACGGCCCGTCCGTTCTTGCCTCGGGCGGGCGGAGCACCGTGTCGATGACGTGGATGAGGCCGTTCGCAGACTCGATATCGTCGTCGAGCAGCCGGGCGTTTCCGACGGTACGGATTGAGTCGGAGGAGGCGATCTGCAGGGAGTCGCCGGTGAGGGTGACGAGGGTCGTCGTGTCGGAGATTGTGGAGAGAGAGACGCGGCGCTCCACGACGTGATGGGCGAGAATGGTCCGCAGCCGATCGGGGCGTTCGGAAAAAAGTACAGGGACAGTGCCCTCCGGTAGGGCGTCGAATGCCGCGTCCGGAGGAGCGAAGAGAGTGTACGGCCCGTCCGTTGCAAGAATCGAGTCGAGCTCCGTCGAGTCGAGCCCGGCCGTGAGCGTCGAGAAGCGGTCGTCGGTCCGCAAGACCCGATCCACCGTCATCGTGTCGACGCGGCTCGTGTCGGGGAGAGGGGCAGCGGTGGTCTCCGATTCATTTTCTGGCCCACATGCCCCGAGGACAGCGAGGAGCAGCGTGAGCGTCAGCAGGGGAAGAAGTTGGCGTCCCATTCTACATCGTGGGGGGGAGGAAAAAACATGGATCATGAAGGCAAGAGGGGTCGGTGAGGGGCCCGTCCAGAAGGCAAAAAATCGGATAGTCAACGTCGTTCGCATGAGAATCGTTCGCCCCGGAAGCAGGTACGGGGCAAAGCCTACGAAAAGCCGTCCTAATGGGCTTGCACAACTGAAACGCGAGAAATCGCAGAGATCGTGACGTTGTTTCCGTCTGTATCTCTTGTGCGGAATATGCTCGGGATCGACCGTTGCCGGCAAACGCTGACGATTATGGTGTCAGGGGACCGACGCTCGAAACCGCCAGAGTCGTTGTGCAAGGTCACTACACGTGAGGAAACCGAGTCTCGACGGCTGGTTCATTGTCGGTCGCACGAATTGGGACCGCGGGCTCTCGTTTACAGGGCAAAGAGCACGAGACCAGTGACGTACGCGACGTAGCCCCCCAGCAACAGGCCGCCTTCCCATCGAGAAAACGTGTAGCCCGTCCAGAGAAACGGCAGCGTCACGATGGCAAATGCCAGCATCACGCCGGCGTCCAGCCAGGACAGGCCCGACGCATCCACGGGTTGAATGCTGGCGGTGATGCCCAAGATGCCGAGAATGTTAAAGATGTTAGAGCCCACGAGATTGCCGAGTGCGAGGTCGCTCTGCCCGCGCAGGGCCGCCACGAGGGAGGTAGCCAGTTCGGGGAGGCTCGTTCCCACGGCCACGACGGTGAGTCCGATGATGGTGGCGGAGAGGCCCAGGGCTTCAGCTACCGTAACCGCCCCCGACACCAAAAACCGGGCGCCGAGGACGAGAAGCCCGAGTCCTCCGGCGCTGAACAGAACGGCACGCCACAGAGAGTCCTGGTTTGGGACCCCGGCGTTAAACTCCTCCAGTACTTCCTCCTGCGACTCGTCCCAGCTTCCCCAGATGCAAATGAGGGTGTAGACCACCGCGCCGGCCACGAGCACCAGGCCGTTCAGTCGCCCCACCACCTGATCCCAGATCAGGCCCAGTAGCAGTGCACTCACACCGATCATGATGGGCACGTCGAGTCGAAGAATCTGCGCCTGAGCTCGGATCGGGGACAACAGGGCCGCGCCGGCGAGGATGAGCCCGATATTGCTGATGTTGGAGCCGACGACGTTGCCGAGAGCAATGTCCGGATTCCCGCCAACGGCGGCCTGCAGGCTCACCACCAGTTCCGGAGCACTCGTGCCGTACGCTATGATCGTGAGGCCGATGATGAGCGGGGAGATGCCCACGCGGCGGGCGAGGGACGAAGCGCCCCGAACGAGTCCTTCAGCCCCCCCGGTGAGGAGGAGAAGGCCCCCTAAGATCCAAAGCAGTGCAGTCAACATGGAGACGTGAGAAGCTGTTTGGTGGATTGATGCTCAGCCGAGACACAGTGGGCGAAGCTGCAAAATGGTGCCCAAATGAGCTCTGTAGTGGAACTACCGAGCGAATATAGAAGCCATTTTGCACGAGATCCATGAAGTCGTAGGCCGCAGAACGTCCGCCAAACAGCTTCTGACTGTTCGTGGAGAGCAACGGCAACTTGACGAAGAGGACGCCCGGACGTTCGACGGATCCAACGGACAGGGGCGCAGCTTCACTGTACCCTTCCCTCTGCGGTGAGGCATCCCAAAACGGATGGCCGTAATCGCCGCGAAACTACCGGTTACAAACCTGGAAGGCAACCGGAATCCATGGAATGCGTAGGACCCCTGCACGTATTTAATATTGTGCACAGAACGACCTTCTTGACGAGATGTCGGCCGAATCTTTTGGTTCGCCGGTCAATTCCCTATGTTGGAAGGAAGTGGAGACGGTAAATCCTGCGGGGTAGCAATGTCTCAGTAGATGCCGGAAGCGCTTTGCCTCTGGTCTCGGCCGGGCGTTCCCTGCTCTCCGCTCCGTCGCTGCGGGATGGATGCTACAGCGGCGTCCTGTCAGGATCTTCGGATGGCTTCGAGCAATGATCGACTTCGTCATGGCGAATACAATCGATTCCCCCGATTCTGAATTGTCGAACTCGCCCGAGCCCAACGGCACGGACGGAGCTGCCCCATCTAGTGGTACTGATGGGGCTCCCGCCGAACCGGAGCCGTCTACGTCCGACGCCGCGCCCCCCGATCCCGAGAACGCCGTGGACGCCACCGACGAGGATTTGCCCATCGAGGAGTTGATGTACGGTAACGGGCACGCGGCCATTCCGGAGATCCCGTCGATTAAATCAGACGGGTCGATCGAAATTGATCAGCTCACCCCTGTCGATTTTGATCCGGACGATCTGCGGCAGCGGCTGCGGACGATGATGCTCTCGCGGCGCCTCGACGAGAAGATGCTGACGCTGCTGAAGCAGGGGAAGGGGCACTTCCACATCGGCTGTGCGGGGCACGAAGCCGTGCAGTCCGCCATTAGTCGGTACTCGCGTCCCGGTGAAGGGCCCGGTCACGACTGGTTTTGCTTCTACTACCGGGATCTCTGCATGGCGCTCTCGCTGGGCATGACCACACGCGAGGCCCTCCTGGCGCACCTCGCAAAAGCCGACGATCCGAATTCCGGCGGGCGCCAGATGCCGGAGCATTTTGGACTGCGGCGTCTGAACGTCATGACGACGGCCTCGTCCGTCGGGGCGCAGTTTAATCCCGGCCTCGGCTTTGCGCTGGCCGTTCAGCAGCGGGGCGAGGACAACTACGTTTACGTCTCGTGCGGCGACGGCGCCACCTCGCAGGGGGACTTCCACGAGGCTCTGAACTGGGCGGCCCGGACGCAGGCCCCCGCCCTGTTCGTCGTGCAGGACAACAAGTACGCCATCAGCGTCCCGATTGACGAGCAGACCGCCGGGGGAACGCCGTATAAGCTCGCGGCGGGGTACGAGGGCCTCAGTCGCATGCGCGTAGACGGCACCAACTTCTTTGCCAGCGCCTCCGCCGCGAAAGCCGCCCTTGAGCACATTCGGGCGGGCAAGGGACCGGTCTGTCTCGTGGCCGACGTGGTGCGTCTCCTCCCGCATTCCTCCTCCGACGATCACACCAAATACCGGACCCCCGACGAGCTGGAGGCCGACCGACAGATCGATCCGATTTCGCGGATGGAGGCGGCTCTCCTTGCGGAGGATCTGATCACCGAAGACGAGGTGGAGACCATGCAGGAGGAAGTGCACGAGGAGGTCGACGAAGCCGCGAAGTGGGCGCAGAAGCAGGCCGACCCGGTCCCAGAGACCGCTACACAGCACGTTTTCTATGAAGGGGAGCTCGACCTCAACTACAACTCTCCGGACGATATTGACGAGGACGCCGATCCGGTCGTTATGGTCGATGCCATCAATCGGACGCTGAAGGAGGAAATGACGCGCGACGAGTCGATCATCGTCTACGGGGAGGACGTGGCCGGGGACAAGGGCGGCGTGTTCACCGCGACGAAGGACCTGACGGCCGACTTTGGCAACGATCGCTGCTTCAACTCCCCATTGGCCGAGGCCTCCATCGTGGGGACGGCCATCGGCTATGCGGCCAGCGGCTTCAAGCCCGTCGTGGAGATTCAGTTTGCCGACTACGTGTGGCCGGCCATGCAGCAGCTTCGCAACCAGGTGGCCCCGTTCCGTTATCGGTCGAACAATGAGTGGAGTTGCCCGATGGTGATTCGGGTGCCGTGCGGGGGGTACATCCACGGAGGGCTCTGCCACTCGCAAAACATTGAGTCCATCTTCGGTCACACGCCGGGGATCAAGGTGGCGATGCCCTCCACGGCCGCCGACGCAAAAGGACTATTGGCCACGGCGATCCGCATGGAAGACCCGGTGCTCTTCCTCGAGCACAAGGCGCTGTACCGTGCCGCGTCGGCCCGCACGCCGGCTCCGCCTGAAGAGTACACCCTTCCGTTTGGGGAGGCTCGGATTGCACGCGAGGGCTCCGACCTCACCATCATCACGTATGGATTGATGGTCCACAAGGCACTCAACGTCGCGAAGGAGCTGGAAAAGGAGGGGGTAGACGTGGAAGTCGTCGATCTTCGCACGATGGTTCCACTCGATTCCGAAACGATCCTGGCGTCGGTGCAGAAGACGAACCGGGCGCTCGTGGTCTACGAGGATCAGGAATTCGTCGGCTTTGGGTCGGAGATTGCCGCGCAGATTGGAGACGAGGCCTTTAAATACCTCGATGCCCCCATTCGCCGAGTGGCCGGGGAGTTTACCCCGATTCCGTTTGCCCACGCGCTGGAGCGCGAGGTGCTGCCGAGTGACGAAGGCATCTTCAAGGCGGCCCGCGACCTGGTGGCGTTTTAATCGAATGTGGAATGCGGAATGGGGAGTTCGGAAGGATCGGGAGCACTCGCCAGACTGGGCTACTCATCCTCCTTCGCCTCATCCCACAGTTGATCGGCGGTGGACAGGTCAGCCTCTTCGACCGAAGAGCCCGATTCGTCTAGGCGTGCTTCGACGTGCTGGAAGCGGCGGGTGAACTTGTCGTTGGTCGCTCGCAGTGCATTCTCGGGATTGATGTCGGCCTGCCGGGCGTAGTTGGTGAGGGCGAAGAGCAGGTCCCCGAACTCTTCCTCCCGGTCTTCTGCGCCGCCGTGGGCCGTGGCCGATCGAAACTCCGCAAGCTCCTCCTCGACCTTGGCCCAGGCCTGGTCGCGATCGGGGAAGTCGAAGCCCACGCCCGCGGCCTTTTGTTGCATCCGGTAGGCGCGGAGAAGCGCCGGAAGCTGAGTGGGGACCCCGTCGAGCACAGAGGGGGATTCATCGGCCTCGCCGTCCTTCTCTTGCTGCTTGATTTCTTCCCAGGAAGCCGCCACTGCGTCCGGGTCGTCTGTGGTTTCATCTCCGAAGACGTGCGGGTGGCGCCGGACGAGCTTGTCCGTCTCGGCTTCGATCACGTCCGCCAGCGTAAAGCGGTCATCTTCCTGGGCAATGACGGAGTGAAAGAGGACGT
This sequence comes from Salinivenus sp., assembly GCA_018609755.1. Taxonomy (GTDB): domain Bacteria; phylum Bacteroidota; class Rhodothermia; order Rhodothermales; family Salinibacteraceae; genus Salinibacter. The sequence goes on from JAHENZ010000232.1 coordinate 43,444, forward strand.
GCAAAAACACGTCGCCCAGCTCTTCCGCGAGCTCGTCCCAGTCCTCCGCCTCGATGGCGTCTACGACCTCGTAGGCCTCCTCGATCAGCAGGTGCTTTACCGACTCGTGGGTTTGCTCGCGGTCCCACGGGCAGTCGCGGCGGAGCTGCTTCACGATGGCCACGAAGTCGGCGTACGCCTCCAGCCGCTCGGCGGACTCGGCAAACTGCGCCTCGTAGATCTTGTCGGACAGGTCGAAGGGGAGGGTGGACATGCAGCACTGAGGATCATTGAGACAAAAAAGGCGCGACACAAGGACTCTACACACCGCCTGGACGGATGTTTGTGTGTGAATCACATCCGAAGGGACGTGGCGGTCGGGGGAGATCTGCGAAACATTTTTGCGCTAGAATGGTCCCATAACACGTGACAAGTGGTAGCCTCGCGCGACACCGAGGTCGCTTGTCCTTGCTCTTTCACATATGGGGATGACACGGCTTCGACGTGTAGTAAACGGGCAGCGGACTGTCCTGCCGAGCTTCCTGGTATGCTCGTAAATCTTGTCAGGAACTCGCAACTGCGGACGATTATTCGTACGCGATGGCGGCGTAACAGCCCCCATCTGTCCTGCGTCGCTCCTGACCCTTGGGGAGCGTAGGACATCGACAAAAAGGGTGTAGTCACTGCGTCCTCCGGCTGAGGACGTAGGGGCGAAATTTAATCAGCCTTTGCGCCGCCCTGGCCTCGTGGATGGGCAGACGGGCTGGCGCGAGCACTGAATGCATCCACTATGCAGGTAGAGGTTCGGACTGTGCGGCTACGCGGACCCGGGTTCGACTCCCGGCATCTCCACACTTCTTCCAACCCCGTAGGCCCAGTGGCCTGCGGGGTTTTCTTTGTGTGCCATGCATACTCACAGGCTTTAGGGTGAGAGTCCCGAATGAGCCGAGTCGCAGGAATCATTAGCAGAAGGCAAGGCGCTGTCCGTGAGGGTAGGACTGAAAGAAGCCGGATGCAAAAAGGGGTTTTGACGAAC
>JAHENZ010000233.1 GCA_018609755.1 Salinivenus sp.
ATCCGTGAGAACGTACCTAAACGACTTTTTTCAGCCTGTTGAGAACCGTGCGCAGCTAAAATCGAAACCAAACTTCAGAAACTTATTCACGGATCGGTGGCGTCACGATCTCTGCGATTTCTCGCGTTTCAGTTGTGCAAGCCCACTAGCGAGCCGATGTCCAATGCTGAGACATATACCAATTATGCAGGATCGGTGTACACTTTTCTGAGTGCACTCATCCGTTTGGGTTGCCACCCGTCTTCCGGAAAAGATCCCGGATCGGGGGCCGGGATGAATCGAATTCGGAAGAAGGAAACTTCGATTCGGGAAGCGCCAGAAAAATAGACAGTAACTTCGGCAATCGGTATTATTCTGCGTCCGAACTGGAGACGTGAAGCGCTTCGAGCTGCGTCTGGTACTGTTCGAGATATGCCTTGGCGGTTGAAGAAGGAGCATCGGAATTGGAGATGGAGGTAGACGCTTCCTTTTGCCAGCCGACCTGGAGTGTGTGGAGCGCGTCGGACGACGAGGGGGGTTTGGTCGCTTGACGCGACGTCCCTAGGCCGACCATCGTTCCGGATGGAAGCATCGTCAGTGACTCATCTGCCTGGGCCACCGCCCCAAACAAGAAGGAGAGGGCATCCATGGCTTCGTGTACCTCGTCCGTCGTAGTGGACGTACGCGTGCGAAGGGCCTCACGGAACCGTCCAATGTCGCACGGATCCACCGTGGGCGGAGAGGCGTCGGAGGCAGCGTGTTCGCCGCACCAGGACAAGAAGGCCAGGATCCACGCTTCGTACCGATCGGCACGGCGGGGGCTGAACCCGTATTCGTCAGCGGTCGTTCGGAGCACCTCGCATAGGTGTTCGAGGGACTGGTCGGACCAGGGCAGCGGTTTGGGCGGAGAAAGTGGGGCGTCCGAAGGCATGACGGAACCAGAGACGTGATACGAGAGACCGGAGAAAGGAAGGGGGACGTCGGGGGGGCGCCTCTTATTGTCTTCTGGGGGCAGAACCCCCTTCTACTGTCGTGCTACCGGTGGTCATTTTCTAATTTAGGGGCACTCGGGATCGCCGAGGTACTTTTCACGCTGGTCGTGACTGCGGAGAGGCCAGGAGCACGAGCAGCCGATAGAAAACGGCGGACCTGTCGTCAGTACGACATCAACGGGTTGAAGCAGGGCGAAATCCCGAAAGTATCGTTTGACGGTGTCGATCTGTGGTGGCCCAAAAATCATTCCTCGTTCGTTTTGACCCGTGTACAGCCACGGTCGGAATCAGGCTTCGTTACGTGTCGGTAATCTCGGGGAGAAAGAACGTCGGAGGGAAGTGGCTATAGGAAGACACATACAGACCACCAAGTCTAACGTCCTGTCTCAGAGGGCGTTCGTCGGATGTGCCGGGTTCCGTCTCCAAGCTGCAGTTTACGTGGGGGACACTGAAAAAGTGAGAGGAAGTACCACGGAGATCTGCGTTCCGTCTCCGGGAGCAGTGTCGATCTCCAGTTCCCCATTGAGGCGGTCCACCCGTTCGCGCATGCCGGCAAGTCCGTAGGTTTTCTCTTCCTGCTCAGAGGGATTGAATCCCTGTCCATCGTCGGTAATTTGGAGGTGAAAGGCGCCATCCCGCACACGAATTTCCACGCGAGCCGTGGTGGTTTGGGCGTGCCGTACAACGTTGATCAGGGCTTCGTGCACCACCCGGTACGCCGTGACCTCGACCAGGGAGGAGAAACGGTCCTCTTCCTCCAGATTGCTATCCAGGGTTACGGCAAGCTCGTGCTTCTCCTCCAGGTTACGGATCAGAGACGACAGGGTCTCTGCTAGGCCGTGATCGTCGAGTTCGCCGGGATACAGGCGTCGCGAAATGCTTCGGGTAATGTTCGACAGCTCATTTACGAGGTCTACGATCGGAGCGAATTGCTCGGTAATGTCGTCGTTGGCCGCTAGGCGGGCACGGTCCACCGCGAGCTGCAAACTACTCAATAGTCCGCCCATTTCGTCGTGAATCTCGGCGTCGATGCGGCGGCGCTCTTCGTCTTGCACCTCCAAGAGGCGTTGGTCCATCTTCCGCTTGTCGGTGACGTCTCGCTGGATCGAGATCCAGTGGGTGATGTCGCCATGTTCGTTCCGCACTGGCGCCGAGGTCCAGTGGTTGACGAATGCGGTGCCGTCTTTCCGGTAGTTTACGACTTCTCCTTCAAAGCTCTGGCCCTCCTCCAACTGCTGCTGAAGTTGCTGGAGCACCCAGGGTTCGGTACGCGGTCCTCGGAGGAAGCGGGGAGAACGGCCCACGACCTCCTCAGGCTCGTAGCCGGTCATGTCGGTGAACGCCGGGTTTACGTACAGAATGGGAGGGCCGGGGGGAGTCCGCGGCTCGCCTTCGGATATGGCCACGGCTTCGTCGGCCTGCTCCACGACATTTCGGAAGAGGCGGAGCCGTTCCTTTCGCTTCTTTTCGGCATCGATGTTGTCGACCAGTCCGATGACCTGCGGTCCGTTTGGGCCGTGGCGGAGGGAGACCGTAAGGTGGGCCCAGAACGTCGAACCGTCGTCCAGCACGTATCGCTTTTCAAGCTGGTACCGATCGATCTCTCCGGTGATGAGGGCGTCGAAGAGCGGACGTTCTCGTTCGAGGTCGTCCGGATGTGTGATGTCACGAAAGTCATGGTCCCGAAGGCCGCCCTCCTCAGCGTCCATCATGGTTTCGAAGGCCGGATTGGCCTCAATCACGATTCCTTGTTCATCAGCCAAGACAATGCCGAGGCCCGCCTCCTCAAACACGCTCCGGAACCGCTGCTGGCTCTCTTCAAGGGCCTCCTGGGAGCGGACCCGGACCCAGTGCCGGAGGTACAGAACCGCACTCACGCCGGTGAGTAGCACCGCGGTGACGCCGACGAATGAGAGCTGTGAGTACACCGAAGGAAGACCGCCCCCGATGTTGCCCACGAGGGGGTTGGGAATGCCAATGACCCCAATGACGAACGACAGTCCGAGGCCCAGCCCCACCACGTGCCAGGCGCGGTAGGGCACGGCAGTCACTCCGATGAGGTAAATCAGTCCTACGTAATCGGAGATGCGCCCTGCCGCGAGGGCACCGTCGTACGCCGCAATCCCAACGCAGAACGTTACGACCGCAGCCATCGCCAGGCGGGCGGTGGAGAGCGAGCACCGGACCGTCGCCAGCGCCATGAGTCCTCCACAGGATCCTGCGATGGTCAGAAGAGTGGGAATGGCGATTTCCCCGCCGCCCTCTCCGGGAGGGGCATAAAACCACACGGGGGCGTACCCCAGAACGATAATATTCAACACGCTGTACGTGAGCACGCCAAAGACCCCGATGGCTCCTCCCCAATACAGTCCCAGATTCGCAACTGCCGCAAGGGCCTCGCGGAACCGAGTGTTCTCTTCGTAGGCCGACGGTTCAGTGAAGAGCCGCCATACGGTGGCTTGCGAGAGGAACGCGGAGGGAGGCTTTGCGGTGTCCTCCGACATCGCCTCCGGGGCACCGGGCGGCTGTACATTCATGTGGCGGGAGAGAGGACCGGTTGTTGTAGACGAAGAGGATCCACTCGTGAAATGGCAGCCTCGGAGGATTTGACGAGTGGATCTGGCAGAAGTTGCTCTCCTCATTGACGACGCCTACAAAATCATGCGAGAGCGTAATTCCCAGATCCATCGCTCGGGTTTCCCCTCGATCTCTGAAGACCTTTCACCGAAAGATTGATTGACCCCTTTTGGTTCCCCCCGGCAGTCCGTTACCTTACGACCACAAACGCTTCCCCGTCGCCGTCCCCTCGGTTTCATGCCCGTGCCTCCGACCATGCCGATTCTTGCCCCGTCCATTCTCGCCGCCGATCCCGGCCGGTACGCCGCCTGTGCCCGCGAAGCCCTAGCGGCCGGTCCCGAGTGGCTACACCTCGACGTCATGGATGGTCACTTCGTCCCCAATATCAGTTTCGGGCCCGACGTGGTCCGCGCGCTCGCCCCAGTTGCCCGCGAGCACGAGGCGCGGGTCGACGTGCACCTCATGATGGAAGAGCCGCAAGACTACGTGGAGACGTTCGCCGAGGCCGGCGCCGATACGCTGACCGTGCACGTCGAGGCCTGTCCCCATCTCCATCGCGTGGCGCAGCAGATCTGGGATGCCGGATGTGAGTTTGGCGTAGCCCTCAATCCGGCCACGCCCCCCGGCCATCTCGAAAGCATCCTGCCCCTCGCTGACCTGGTGCTGGTCATGTCGGTCAATCCCGGCTTCGGCGGGCAGTCGTTCATTCCCCAGTCCAAAGGCAAGATTCAACACCTGCGCCGGCAACTCAACGCCCTCGGATCCAACGCGTACCTGCAGGTGGATGGAGGGGTGCACCCCGACAATGCGATGGACCTTCTCCGGGCGGGAGTCGACGTGCTGGTCACCGGCAGTTCCATCTTCGGTGGGGACCAATCCGTCGCCGAGAACGTCGATGCCTTTCGACGTGCCCTCACGCTGAAGGTATAAACCGAGCCGTCATCTGGCCGGTAGGTTGATTCCGAACGGGCTCTTCTTCTCACTGACTTCCGGCGTCTATGGACGACCGACTGGACCTGAAGAATCTGAACGACACTGTGTGCGTCGTCACCGGCGCCAACTCCGGCATTGGCAAAGAAACGGCAAAGGGACTCGTACGGCTTGGGGCACACGTCGTCATGGTTTGTCGCAGCGAGGAGAGAGGCCGCGACGCCCAGGCCGAGATCCAGGCCGTGGCCCAAAAGGCCCAGCCGAGCCGGGCGGACGCCACCGACCTCCGTATTGCAGATCTCAGCATACAAGACGAGGTATACCGCCTCGGGGAATCGTTGCGGGCGGACTACGACCGGGTCGACGTTCTCGTTAATAATGCGGGGGTGCTGCTCGGGGCTCGGGAGGAGACGCCCGACGACATCGAAACGACCTTCGCGATCAATCATCTCGCGACATTTCTGCTCACGCACCTCGTCCTACCGCTGTTGAAGGAGGCGGCCGGGCGCACTGGTGAGGCCCGCGTCGTCACGGTGAGCTCCGAGGCGCATCGCGGCACCAGTATGGATTTCGACGATCTGAATGCAGAGGATAGCTATGGCATGGTGCAGGCGTACGGGCAGTCGAAGCTCGCGAATATCCTCTTCACTCACGAGCTGGCCCGACGCCTGCGCGACACGGGAGTGACGGCCAACTGCGTGCATCCCGGTGTGGTGGCCACCAACCTCTGGCGGGGGGCAGACTGGCTTTCGCGCCTGGCCCGGCTCTTTACGTGGCTCTACAAGACCCCGGAGGAGGGGGCCGAAAGTGTTCTTTATCTCGCCGCCTCTCGTGAGCTGGAGGGGGTCACGGGACAGTACTTCAAGGAAATGGAGGCGGTCAATCCGTCGCCGGAAGCCTACGACGAGAAGGCCGCGTCCCGTCTCTGGCGCCTGAGCCTGGAAATGACGGGCCTGGAAGACTCGGTCAAGCAGGAGGAGCGAGGACCGGGCTCCCCATGACGAGTCGGGGGCTTGTTGCTCGGGGTGGCGGGCTGCACAGTCCAACCGGGGCGTTGAGGCTCCGCCGTTATGGGTTCTGTGACGGATCGGTTGGGCAGCGGAGGATGCGGACATGCCACACGTACGGGCCGTCGCGCAGGTACGCCCACTGGGCTTCGCCCGGACGTTCGGCTTCCAAGAAGGGGCGGAGGGTCATCGGGTCCTGGTCGTCCACGAGAATGAACGCTTCTCCCTCGTCGAGCCGATCGAAGGTGGCGAGGACGGTTTGGGACTTTCGCGGAGGGGCGAGCGGTCGAACGTCAAGGGCATTGGGGGCAGAGGGAGGCATAGCCAGATGCAAACCGGATGCAGGGTGGGGGCGTCGGTTGTGGAAGCGTCCAGGATTTCATACTATCGAGGACGAATTCACCCGTCCCATAAGCCAGATGCTCCTGCATGGCCGTTTCCGATGAACAGATTGAGGACGCGATGGCGCACCACGATTTCTTCGGGGGGGTTACCGCCGAAGCTCGTGCGTCGCTCATCGAGCTGGGGCGGGTGCGGGAAGTGGAGTCGGGGTCGATCTTGTTTCAGCATGGAGATCGGTATCAGGGGTTTTATCTGGTGATAACGGGAACCGTCCACATCTATCGGCTCAGTCCGGAGGGGCGGATGCTGGTGTTACACGTTATGCGGCCCGGCGAGTCGTTTGCGGAGGTGCCCCTGTTCGAGGAGCGGGCGGATGCGACCTATCCAGCCACCGCCGAGACCCTGGCAGACAGCACGCTCCTTTTCTTTCCCGCCGAGGCCTTTCTGTCGTTTGTCGATGCCAACCCGCGGACGGCCCTGCACATGCTGGGGCAAATGTCGAAGCGCCTGCGCAAGGCCGTGCGCCAGCTCGATGCCGTGTCGCTGCAGGACGTGCAGGAGCGCCTGGCCCGCCATCTGGTGGAGCAGGTGCCTACGGTGTCCGACGATCCGGATACGCCTCCAACCGTCGAGCTCGACATTCCGAAGTCGGTACTCGCGGCGGAGCTGGGCACGGTTCCCGAGACCCTTTCCCGTGCGCTGCGCTCGCTGGAGGACAAGGATCTCATCCGGAGCGAGGCGTCGGAGATTGCTATAACGGACGTGCAGGGGTTGCGGCAACTCAGTCGTGAAGGTTGAGGCTTCTTTTTAGCGGTGCGACTTTTGGTGTGAGGGTGTCATGAGTTGTGAGTCATGGGTTATGATCGTGAACGAGGTCATGCCGATTGTTTAAAGGCAGACCAGAGGTCCCCTTCCACGCTCGCCCCTGAGGTTAAAGGTCCAGTCGGCGGAGGTGGCGGCACGCGAGCAAGAGCAACAGGCCGGTCCACGCCACCGTGAGCACTGCCGTCCACGCGGGAAGCCACGTCAGCAGGTCGGCCATCCAGGCGGCCTCGCCCGGCGCAGAGAACGGCACGTTCTCTAGTCCAAAGAGGCCGGTGAGCCGCACCGCGTCGACCGGATTCAGCAGGAGGAGGCTGACCCAGACGACGGGGAGGTTTTGCATAGCCTCGACGCTTGAGAGGGCCAGTGCCAGGGCGTCGTAGAGGGCGAACGCGCCGAACCAGAGCGTCAGCGCCATCATGAGGCCCCGAGCCCGACCGTTCGTGTACTGCCCGATGGCCACACCGCCACTCACGCTAACCAACACGAGGGCCACACCCAGGCCCCAGAGCAGGGCCAGCGTTCCCGGGGTCGCCCCGCCCACCGCCGCGGCGACGAGTGCTGTGAGCAACACGACCGCCAGCGCACCCACCAGCGTCGCCGTTTTGCCTAGCACGTAGATCGATCGCGGCACCGGCTGGCTCCAGAGGAAGGCCCGCTCGTCGTGCTCTTCGTGCGCTGCGCTGACGCCAATCAGCAGGCCAAAGAGGGGCACCACGTACAGGAACAAGAGCAGCAGGCCGAACGGAATCGCGGACGGTCGACCGCTAAGGGCCCCGACGGCAATACTGCCCCCGATCACGATCATAGCGAAAATCTGCACGAACCGGTTGTGGAAGGTGGTCGTGGCTTCGCGGCGAAGGATGGCGCGGTAGACCGATGTGGGCAGCTTGGTCAACGGCATGGCAAGGTTGAAGGTTAGGAAGGTCGAAGGGTGTCGTGTTGAAGGTTGGGGACAATGAGGTTGAAAGGAGAAGATTGAGAATTGAGGATCGGCTCGTATTACGTATTTCGTATCAGAGAGGGAGCCACGTAATACGCAACACGCAATACGACATACAGATCACGAGGGAGACGCCATTCGTACATCTTCGGGAACAGGAGTTGGGTTGGCGTCCTCTTTCCGAATCTGCCCCTCCTCACAGTGAAAGACACGGTCTACAATGGGCGTCCACACGTCGAGGAGGTGGGTGGCCAGAAGCACGGCCGCGCCGTCGTCGGCGTGGGCGCGGAGGCGGTCCATAAGAAAGGAGCGCCACTCGGGGTCGAGGCTGAGGGCGGGTTCGTCGAGGAGCAGGACCGGGGCCTCGGCCATTTCCATGATGGCGATGCCCAGTCGCTGTCGCATGCCGCCGGACAGGTCGCCCGTCGGTTTCTCTGCGGCGTCGATGAGGGCGACGGTCTCCAGTAGTGCGTCGATGCGGTCGGGCGGGGCGTCGCGCAGACCCGCATAGAAGCGAAGCACCTGCCGCGGCGTGAGGGCCTCATGGAAGCGCACGTCCTGCGGCAAGAACGCGAGGTGCTCCTGTGCCGCGGTCCGGTTGGTCGTCACGTCCACGCCGTTGACGGTGGCAGTGCCGGCGTCCGGCGTCGCGAGGCCCGCGAGCACGTGCAGCGTCGTCGTCTTGCCGGAGCCGTTGGAGCCGATCAGCGCCGCGATCGTACCCGCCTCGACGGCAAACGACGCGTCGTGCAGGACCGTGTTATCGCCGTACGATGTGTGTAGGTGGGTAGCGTTAATCATGGGCAGTCCTCCACAGGGCCATCAGGCCCACAGCGAATATCGTGAAGAAGATCGTGAGAGTCGTCTGCTCGCGGCGGTTGGTCATCGACAGGCCCGCGGGAGGGCGCAGGAGCGGATGCTCGTCGTTGATGCTTGGCACGTCGAGCGAGGAGACGCGGCGAAGCGCTTCCTCCAGCAGCGTGAGACCGGGGCTGGCCGCCAGCAGGTCGACGTAGGCAAAGTCCTCCCGGCGGCCCCCGAGCAGGTCCACCGCTCGGTAGGGCACTTCGCTGATCCCGTCCGCGTTGAGGTCGAGGAGGCCGCGCCGTCCCCAGTAGTTGCCAATCTCGTCGATCTGCCACTCGTTCGTCGCGCTCATCCCGGCGACGGCGGCAGTGTGCAGGTTGCCGCGGATGAGGTTGCGCCCGAAGCGATTCTCCATCGAACTGCCGGTGATGCGCCATCCGCGGTAGTTGGCCGCCACCACATTTTGCCGGAAGACGTTGCGCGTGCTGTTTTCGAGGTAGACGCCGGTCCCGTTCTGCACCATGCGGTTGTCCACGAAGCGTCCGTCCGTCATCGTCTGCAACAACAGACCGTAGCCGCGTTGGGATCGGTTGTTGCGGAAGACGTTGTGCCGTACGTCAATGTCGTCCGAGTACATGAGCGCCGACCCGGAGGCGTTGTCGACGAACGTGTTGTGCTCGAACGCATTGTCGTCCGAGTACATGAAGTGCAGTCCGTAGCGCACGTCGTGGATGCGGTTGTGCGCCGTGTAGTTGTGGTCGGAGTGCGAGAAATACGTCCCGTCTCGCGTGTGGTGGATGGTGTTGTGCGTAATCGTGCTGTGGAGGGCATTCCACAGGTGAATGCCGTTGCCCCGTTGCGCGGGCACGAGCGGCACCTCGCAGGCCCCTCCTCCCGGAGGGACGGAGCAGTCCGCGTACGATTGGGACTCTTCCGGCGTGAGCTGTCGCGTGACGGTCGGTGGACCCTCGATCCGATTCTCGGCAATCACGGCGCGATTCTTTCCCTTTACGTAGATGCCGTGGAGCACGTCCGACAAGTGGTTGTCCCGGATCGTGGCTCGGTGCCCCTTCACCATGATGCCGGCGTGGTCCTGGCCGAGCTGCTTTCCGGAGTCGGTAATCCGAACGCCCTGAATCGTCACGTCGCTCGCTGTAATCGTGATGACGTGCGTCGAGTCGTGCCCCTGCAGGTGCGGACGGTTCTTTCCCATGAGCACGAGGGGCGTGTTGATTGCGAACGGGCCGGGGTGCACGCCGCCGTTCACCACGATGGTGTCGCCGGGGGCGGCGGCGTCGATGCGGGATTGCAGCGACGGCTGGCCGAGCACCGGCCCAACGCCGAGGAGTAAGCCGAATGTGAGTGCCAGAAATAGTCTCATCGTTTTGCGTTAGTTCGTTGAACGTTTCAACGTTGAACGTTCAACGACATTTTCGGTAGAGAGCGCTTAAGCCGTGGCCGATTCGGGCTCGGACGCTTCTTCGGAGGCAGTCTGGTTCTGTCGTATTCCCATCCAGATGGCGCCGGCAAAGCAGAGGGTCGCCAGTAGCAGCAGTGCCGATCCTTCGCGCGGGAAGCTGTACTGGGTGAAGTTCGCGATTTTCTTCCATCCAATGAGGATTGGCGTGAAGGGATCGATGTCCATCGGGGCCTTGGGGTCAAGGTTGTGGGCGTAGGTGTACAACTGGTAGTAAAATCGCCACATTGAGAATGCCCCGAAGTAGATAAAGAGCACGAGCGTGTCGATCGCCGACTTGACCGTGCCGAAAAATGCAGCCCGAAGCGCAAGCAACGAAAAGCCACCGAGGAGGAAGGGGATGAACGTCATTTCTGCAAAGTCTTCCTCCTCAATCGGCGCCATGCCGATGTAGTGGTTCAGGTTGTTGATTTCCGTGAGGTCCTGTCCCTCATTCCCCGCCTCCAGTTTATGGCTGTAGATGTAGAGGTCGAGCCCCTCTTGGTACTGCGGCGCCACGAGGTGAATCTGCCACAGCGGAAGGAAGATGGCCACTGCTAGAAGCACCGCTCCAATCACCATTAGAAGCCGTCCCCGGTCGGGGATCGGGCGATCGGTTAGGTTTGGAATGCGTTCAATGAAGTCAAACATGACGTGTGGGCGTTTGGGCGTGTGTGCGTGTGGGAGTATGGTCGTGTGGAAGTATGGGGGCTCAAACGGGATTCCCCCCACACTCCCACACTCACATACCCTCAAACGCGGTTAACGCGGTTGCACCTCCAGATAGCCCTGCATCTCCTGGTGGAGTGCGGAGCAGAAGTTGGTGCAGTAGAACGGATAGACGCCCGCCTCGTCGACCGTGAACTCCAGGGTTTTCGTCTCGCCGGGGGTCACAATCCCGTTCATGTTATGTTCGGCGACGCCGAAGCCGTGGATCATGTCCGACACCTGCTCCACGTTCGTCAGGTGAATGGTCACTTGATCCCCGACCTGCGCCTCGATTTTATCCGGATAGTACTGACTGCGCTTTGACACCATGTGCACTTCGACCCCGTCGCTCGTGCGCGTCTGGCCGGTGTTCTCCGGGTCCCAGCGGGCTTCGGGATGGTCGTTGTTCTCCTGTTTGTGCACCTCGATCGGATTGATGATGTCCGCCGGAACGACCTGCGCGAAGTGCGGCTCCGGCCGGGTGTAGTCTTCTTCGATCATCTCCATTTCTTCGCCGGAGATGTCGATGAGTTGACTGGTTTCCGGCTTCTCGGGCCCCACGTTCAGGCCGCGGTCCTTCTGGAGCTTGTTCATCGCCACCAGCCAGTCGCCGTACGGCTCCTGCGAGTCGCTGCCCGGAATGACGAGGTGGCCGATGTTGTAGTGCACGTCGATCTTGTCCGTGACGGCCTGGCTCATGTCCTCCTTCGTGCTTTCGTCCCAGGGCGGCAGTGACCACTTCGCCACCGCGGACTCAATGTAGAGCGACGTGTAGGCGTTGCCTTCTCCGTCGTACTGGGTGTGGAGCGGGCCCTGTCCGACCGGCACCTCGCCCTCGACGATGCTGTCGTAGTTGAGGACGGGCACGCCGCGGAATTCGCCCTGGAAGTCCTCGTTCTCGATGGCCGTTTGCACCTGTTCAAAGTCGAACACGGTGGTGGTGGGCTGCAGCTTGCCGGAAGCCACGATCCAGCGGCCCGACGGCGAGGCGTCGATGCCGTGGGGCGACTTGCTGACCGGCACGTAGTACATCACGCCCTCGTGCTCGGCCGGATCGATGAGGGGGACGCCGTTTTGCGTGTTCACGTCCTGGTTTTCGACGATCTCCGCGGCGCGCTCCCAGTTCACGAACGCGGCAAAGTCGCGGTCGCGCTGGCTGGCATTGATCTCCAGGGAGTCGTGCGCCATCTCGGTGTTATAAGAGGTCCAGAACGCCCAGCCGTCGCTCGGGCCCTTGCCGGTAGAGCCGAGGTCCCAGTTGAACGGCGGGGTTTTGACCTGCCAGCCAACGCTCATTTCGCCACTCTCCTGGTCGATTTCCACACCGCTCACGATGCCGTTGAACTCGCTCTGGTAGTCTTCAACGTTGGCGTGGCGCCCCTTCGGCAGCGGCACCGAAAAGCGCGTCGCGACGAGCAGGTACTCCGTGTTCGGGGTTACGAACGAGGAGCCGTGGTTCCCCATCGAGTTGGGGATGGGGCCTAGAATCTGCTTCGTGCTGAAGTCTTTCAGGCTGATGCGTGCGACGCGGTTGTTGGCGTTGTCGTTCACGAAAAGCCAGCGGCCGTCGTACACGCCGTCGGTTTTGGAGAGGCCGGGGTGATGGACGTCGCCCCAGTTGTACTCGCCCATCATTTCCTTCGACTCCTTGTCGAAGCCGTAGCCGTGGCCGGGCGAGGGGGTAAAGACGGGAATTTCCTGAACTTCTCGCAGCGAGGGCAGGCCGGCCACGAAGACCTGGCCGGAGTGTCCACCGGAGTAGAAGAGGTAATAGTCGTCCGTTTCCCCGGGAGGAACGTACGAGGCGGGGGCGCCTCCATCCGAGCTGGACGAGGAGCCGCTCCCGCACCCGACGAGTCCCAGGGTGAGGAGAGCGAGAAATAGAAGCTTAAAATGTTGCATGGCAATGTAGAATCCGTTCTGAGAAGAGCGTAAATGACATCCCACCGAGGGACGTCAGGCTGAAGGTGTGGTTTGCACCTTCATCGTGCCGTACATTGAGACGTAGTGGCCGGGAAAGGTGCAGACGTATCCGTAGTCGCCGGTTTCGTCCGGCACCGTGAACGTGACCGATACCGTCTCGCCGGGCTCGGCCATGGAGGTGTAGGCCAAAACCGCGGAATCATCGGGCACGTATTCGTTTTCCTCCCCGGCTTCGACGCCCGCCTCGCCGACGCGCCACAACACTTCCTTCGTCGGCTCGGTGTTGAGGAATACGACGTTGTGAAGCATGGACGGGCTGGAGGCCGTATTCTCGAAGACGATCTTGACCGTCTCGCCGGGGGCGACGGTGAACTCGGTTTCCTTGTATTCCAGGAGGTTTCCTTTCGGATGCAGCGTGACTGTCCGGTCAATCGTCTGCGAGTCCGATGAGGTCGCGTCGGAAGACGATTCGGAGGGGCCGCATCCGGTCAGGAGGAATGCGAGGGCAATAAGGGGGATGGAGAGCAGGTGGCGCATGGGGGGAGAGGTTGTGGGCAGTATTCGAATGAGAGGAATTCTCACAGTAGAAGAACCCACTCACGCTGGGTATTGCCCGTCCGTAAAGGCTCCACGCGTCTTCCCGGTAGAGACGATGCGTGGCGTGGGGAAATGCCGCTCGTTGGGTAGAGCGACTCCCCACGACCGGCCGACGGGTCGTCCGCTACGCTGCTGACTTCTTCACGTGCATGGTGCCCTGCATGGTGGCCCAGTGGCCCGGAAATGTGCAGAGGTAGCCGTAATCACCGGTCTCCTCCGGCACCGTGAAGGTCACGGAGACGGTTTCTCCAGGCGGTGCAATCGGAGTATGCGCGATAATTGCGTCGTCCTCCGGCACGTAGTTGTTCGAGGAGCCGGCACTCATCCCGGCCTCACCAACGCGTCGAAAGATCGCGTCCTCGGTGGAGTTAATGACGATCACGTTGTGTTGCATCGAGGGGCTGGTGGCCGTATTCTCGAAGACGAGCTTGATCGTCTGGCCGGGCGCGACGGTAAACTCCGTCTGCTTGAACTTCATCTGGTTCCCCTTCGGCTGCAGCGTGATCGTCTGGTCCACGTCGCCGGACGCAGAGGACTGCGTGGCATTAGCCGAGGCACTTGCCGAGCTCGACGACTGATCGGCCGGAGACGACTCGGAGCCCCCACAGCCGACGAGCCCCACGGCGAGGAGTAGGATCAGCGGTAGTGAAAGAAGTCGAGAGCGCATAGCGGTTCGGGGTGTGGTTGTCAGTCTGATGCGCTCACCAATCTATCCGCCAACCCCAGTGCTGTCCTTGACCTAAGTCAACACGGATCGGGGTTCACCCGTGATTATTGCCCCTTTCGTTATCTCTTCATAAAAGAAGAGTTTCTAGTCCGAAATAATTGAACAGAGTGGGAGAGATTGGGGAACGGACGTAAGAAGAGGGGAAAAGGCGTTACGATCTCTGCGATTTCTCGCGTTTCAGTTGTGCAAGCCCACTAAGTAACTTCAATCATGAAATTGGACTTTTCTATACTAAAAATCGGCTCTGATGGCCGCTGCGAGCCGTTTTTCTAGACGCCAATCCCCAAGTTTTCGATTGAAGTCACTTAGGACCGCATCGATCGCGGTAGCAGGCTGCGCTCCAGGCCCTCGAACAGGGCCAGTGCGAGGATGGTGAGCAGGCCGGCCGGCACGGTGCCCTCCAGGATGAGGGCGAGGTTGGCCCGACGAATCCCGGTCAGAATGGGCTGCCCGTAGCCGCCGGCACCAATGAGGGCCCCGAGCGTAGCAGCCCCAATGTTGATTACGATGGCAATTTTGACACCTGCAAGAATGGACCGGGCCGCCAGCGGGATCTCCACGCGCCAGAGCTTTGCACTCGGCGACAGGCCCAGCGCTTCGGCTGACTCCAGGAGCGGGGGCGAGAGGTCCTTCAGTCCCGTGTACGTCGTCCAGACGATGGGGAGCAGGCTGTAGAGGAACAGGGCGGTAACGGCGGGCACGCGGCCCAGGCCCAGCGGCGGCACCATCATCGCCAGCAGGGCCAGTGCCGGGATCGTGTAAATGAGGCCGACGATTCCAAGAATGCCGGGGCCGAGGATTCGGCGCTTTGCGGCGATGATGCCCAGCGGAATGCCGAACAGGACGGCGAGGCCGAGTGAGAGCCCCACGAGCACCAGGTGATCGGCCGTATATCGGCGCAACCGTTCCCAGCGCGTATTCGTGTCGGCCGTGGTTGCAAGGCCAAACGTCCGGTTGACGAAGTCGGCTGCCACTGTGCTCTCATCCACTTGGTCAATCTTGGAGCGAGCGTTAAGGGCCTGCATCGTGTCGGCTGGAATCTGGCCCTCCAGTCGCTTTAAGGCCGAGATGGCAGCGGGGGCGCGGGTCCGGAGGTCGCGCCGGTAGAGGAAGATGGCCTCGTAGGCAGGAAAGTGCTCTTTCGTGTCTTCCAGCACGCGGAGGTCGTATCGCTCAATCTCTGCGTCGGTCGAGTAGAGGTCGATGACGTCGAGTTGCCCGTTGTTGAGGCCGCGGTAGGCGATGTCGTGGTCCACGCCCCGGGCGGTCTGCGGCAGGTTGTAGGCCCGTTTGAGAGAGGGCCAGCCGTCGCTCCGGTCCATAAACTCGTTCGAAAACCCGAGTTGGAGATTCGGATGCTCCCGCAGGTCGCCGATGGTTTCGATGCCGAGTGAGTCGGCGTGATCGGCGCGCATGCCCAGCGCGTACGTGTTGTTGAAGCCGAGGGGGGCGGTCATGCCCACGCCGTACGCGGCCAGAACGGCCCGGAGGCTGTCGGGGGAGGTGGCAATCGACCGGTTGGCGAGAATTTCCTGTCGGAGCGTGCCGGTGTACTCGGGATAGGCGTCGATGTCGCCTCGGACGAGGGCCTCCCACAGGAATCGAGAGCCGCCGAGCTCCGCGCGGTGGGGGGCGGCCAACCCGTTGGCGCGAAGGAGGTGGGTGCCCATCCAGCCCAGGAGGACGTTCTCCGTAAACGTTTTAGAACCAACCGTCACTGTGGAGTCCGAGTCCTGCCCCTGTACTGGAATCGTGAGCAGTGCCGTCAGCAGGACGAGGGTGGAGAGTCGAGAAGCGAGGGGGGAAAGGCGAATGCGGAAAGGCGAGGGGAGAGAGGGGAGCAGCGCGAGAATGGAAGATTGGAGGCATGGGCGTCTGGATGCGTGGAGGCATGAGGGGGTCGTGCTTTTTTCAGAGCATCCCTGCTTCCACGCATCCATGCGTTTTCGATTTCTACCCATAGCGGCGGACGGCGGAGTTGTCATCGGGGAAGGAGGATCACTCCTCAAGGTGTTCGAGGGGCGCGCGCTGGGCCTGAATAAAGTCGGCAGCGAATTGGGAGGTCGGCTCACGAACGAGCGTCGCCATCCGCCCCTGCTGTTCGATGGCGCCATCGTGAAGAAGCGCGACGTGGTCTCCGAAGAATCCGGCCTCGCCGATGTCGTGCGTGACGAAAATAACGGTTTTTCCGAGCCGACGGAAGATGTCGCGCAGGTCATCCTGCAGGTCGGTGCGGATCATGGGGTCGAGGGCCCCGAGCGGTTCGTCGAGCAGAAGAACGCTGGGGTCGAGCATGAGGGCACGCATGAGGCTCACGCGCTGTTGCTGGCCCCCGGAGAGTTCGTCCGGATACTGGGCGAGACGGTCCGGAGGGAGCTGCACGAGCGTCGTAAGCTCGTCGATCCGGGCGTCGATCCGGTCTTGGGTCCAGCCGAGGTGATGGGCCATGAGCGCAACGTTGCCGCGGCCCGTGAGGTGGGGGAAGAGGCCACCATCCTGAATGACGTAGCCCATCCGGTGCCGGAGGGATCGGATGTTCGTCTGCGTCAGCTGCTGCCCGTCCACCGTTACGGTTCCGGCGTCCGGCTGCGTAAGGCCGATGATGAGGCGCAGGAGGGTTGATTTGCCGCTGCCGGAGGGACCGATGAGAACCGTCGTCCGCTCCCCGGGGAGCTCCATCGACACGTTCCGTACGGCCACCTCTGCCCCGTAGCGCTTGGTTACCGCATCGAGCTGGATCATGATGATTGATCGAGCAGACGGGAATTATAGAACCTCGGACGTGAATACAGGCCTCTCCGCAGATCCATCCGAGACACACACGTCATACCGAGAATTGGCGGAATCGTTAATCAGTCGTGAAAGCACGGAAGGGTGGGATCTTTGCCCCAATCCCAGCCGTGAACACTTCTCGGAAAAACAGGCTGTAGCCTCTTTCGAGAGGCCAACGTAGCTCAGTTGGTAGAGCAGTCCCCTCGTAAGGGACAGGTCACCGGTTCGAGTCCGGTCGTTGGCTCCGACGGCGTCCTGCCAGTGTTGGCGGGGCGCTTTTCTTTTGCGCGCCTCCTTCGCAGATTAGTGCTCACGCGCGCTCAGTTCCTGCGAAAGGTCGACGCCCGCAGGCGTGCAGTGCACCTCCACTCCCCGTTCCGCGACAATCACGAGCCGCTCGTCCGAGAGGCGTTGCACGGCCTTCTGGACCGAGCGCGGCCCGGTGCCCACGGCGCGAGCGAGGTCGTAGAGGTCGGCGCTTCCCGCGGCGTGAACCGCCTGAAGGACGTTGGCCTCGAGCTCAGAGAGATCCGACGCATCCATACCGGTCCGGGCGCAAATGTCTAAACAGGTCCAACGCGAGCGGAAGAAAGCGGAGATGCTGGGGATCTCGATCAGGAGATTTGAGATCCCCAGAACCATCTTCCCCGAAGGCGGTCGGGGCAAAGACCGTCTGTGGAGGCGTCTTCACGGACCGACAAACGCTATTCATCGTCTTCGTCCTGTGCCCCGGCCTGCGGATCCGGGACGCTTCCCGGCCCGATGCCCGGCACGTCCATGTCGCCGCGAATCCACTCCAGCGCCTCCTCCCGGTCGTCGCTGTCGTAGGATTGGATCTGGGACATGGGAAAGAGGAGCTCAACCTTGTCCATTAGGGGCTCCCAAACGTCGTCTCCAACAACTGCCACCTTGTCGAGGTCCTGCACGTGGCGAATGTCGAGGCCCAACTCCTCCCACTGCTCCTCCGGTTCCCAGCCGTCCACGTCCTCAATCTCCAGGAATACGCGGGTGGTGGTGTGGGCCTCCAGCTGACTCTGAAGCTCCGACACGAAGCCGTCATAGTCGTCCTCCGTCAGCGTGTCACTGAGGTGGAAGCCAATGATGTTTGCATCCGGGAGGTCGAGAAGCTCTTGCATGGGGGGATAAAATCGTCCGAGAGTCAGTTCACGCGGAAGGCACCAGTAGCGCTACGCCTCCGGTAACGAAGGATGGAAGGGTCTGTTCGAGTACATTCGCGAAAAAACTGGGGCGATGACGGATGTCGGGCGTGAGAGAATGAGAAATAGGAAAATAGCCGGTTGTAGAGCAGTCGAAGGACGCCGTTGCCGTGGATGCGCAATCGATAATACTGTCCCAGTTGACGGATTATCAGTTTTTTCTTCCTTCAAGATTGCAAGAATGCATTTCAGCCTTGACCGGTTTCTATCAGTACTTTCGTATATAAGAATGGGGGGACTTCTGGAAAGGGGAACTTGGTCTGGACCTCCCGCTGTCTCCTCGGTGGGATGTGCCGGTCAATCCTCTGCCTCTGCAGGATGTGCTTCCATCTCGATTCTAATCACTGCCACAATCTGACGCGACACCTTATGTATCGATACCGATTTTCCCCTCTCTTGCTTTTTGCAATTGGCATCACGACCGCCCTTCTGTTCGTAGGGTGCGATTCTGCTGGCACCTCGGAGCAGAATGATCCCCCAACGGCCGCCGCCACGGCCAATTCTTCCAGTGTGGCGGTGGGCACGGATGTCATGCTCGACGCCTCCGGTTCGGAAGATCCGAACGGCGACGAGCTGTCCTTTTCTTGGACGCTTACGACCCCCGATGGAAGTGAAGCATCTCTTTCGGATCCCTCCGTCGCGCAGCCGACCTTTACGCCCGACGTGGCGGGCGAGTACGTGGCTACCGTCGAGGTTTCGGATGGTGACGCGTCGAACACTGCCGAGGTGTCGGTGACGGCTGAGGTGACCACGGTTGAGATTGGGGATAACATCACTAGTGATCGAACGCTGACACCCGACGAGTCTTACGTGGTCACCAGCAACGTCTGTGTGGAGAACAGTTCGACACTTACGATTGAGGACGGCGTCCAGATTGTGTTTGAGTCTGGAGCCGGACTTGCGGTGTGCGACAATGGGTCCGCCCTCGTGGCAAACGGCACGGAGTCGAACGGCATCACGATGACGGGCGCCCAGGAGCAGGCCGGGTTTTGGCAAGGGGTCGCCTTCTACTCGAACAACCAGCAGAACCAGATGAGCTACGTCGAGATTGCCTATGCCGGCGGCGGGGCCTGGAGCATCAACGGGTCCGACGAGGGGGCGAGCATTATGCTCGAGGGGGGCTCCCGCTTGAGCCTCAGCAACTCGACGATTCGCGAGAGTGGCACGAATGGCTTGTATGGCAACGGCGGTACGAATCTTTCTGGCTTTGCGTCCAACACCATTGAGAACGTGGCCGAGGCCCCGGTAATGATTTCGGCTCCCGCTGCCGATTACATCGATGCAAACTCGAGCTTTTCCAACAACAGCGACGCGTATGTTGGGGTCTATGCCCAGAATGTTAGTGAGGACATTACGCTTGAAGCCCTGTCCAACGACGTGCCGTATCGCTTCAGTGGGACCACCGGCGTTCAAGACGGGGCCCTGCTTACCATCGAGGACGGAGTGGAGATGGAGTTTGCCTCCGGCGCGGGGCTCTACGTGAACGACAATGCCTCCTCACTGGTCGCTAGCGGCACGAGCTCGGACGGTATCGTGATGACAGGGGTCCAGCAGCAGGCTGGATTCTGGCGGGGCGTGGCGTTCTACTCCGACAACGTGCAGAATGAGATGAGCTACGTAGAGATTTCGTACGGTGGGGGCGGGAGTTGGAGCATCAACGGGTCCGACGAAGGAGCGAACATCATGCTGGAGAGCGGTTCGCGCCTGAGTCTCAGCAATTCAACAGTCAGTAACAGCGGGTCGTACGGCCTTTACGGCAATGGCGGGACCGATCTTTCGGACTTTGCCTCCAACGCGTTCAGTGACAATACGGACGCCCCGGTGCTCATCTCGGCGCCGGCTGCCGGCTACATCGACGGCGGCTCAGACTTCTCCAACAACGACGATGCGTTTGTCGGAGTCTACGCCCAAGATGTTACCGCCGATATGACGCTGGCCTCGCTGGTAAATGATGTGCCGTACCGATTCATGGGAACCACGGGGGTCGCGGACGGAGCCACTCTGACGATAGAGGACGGAGTGGAGATGGAGTTTGCTTCCGGCGCGGGTCTGTACGTGAATGATGACGCCTCTGCCCTTGTGGCCAATGGCACGGACGGAGACGGCATTCTGATGACAGGGGCTCAGGAGCAGGCCGGATTCTGGCGAGGTGTGGCGTTTTACTCGAACAACCAGCAGAACCAGATGAATAATGTCGAGATTGCTTACGGTGGGGGGGATACCTGGAGCATCAACGGTTCCGATGAGGGCGCGAACGTTATGCTGGAAGATGGTGCCCAGCTCGCGCTCACCAACAGTCTGGTTCGAAACAGCGACAAGTGGGGCGTCTGGTTGAACGGGAACAACGTCACGTTCGACGATTCGAGCACCGACTACCAGAACAACGCCACCGGAGATGTAGGTCCGCAATAACGCTCATTTCTTCTCTTTCAAAAGCGCCTCCGGCTCGCGATGAGCCGGGGGCGTTTTTTTTGTGTGCCATGCATACTCACAGGCTTTAGGGTGAGAGTCCCGAATGAGCCGAGTCGCAGGAATCATTAGCAGAAGGCAAGGCGCTGTCCGTGAGGGTAGGACTGAAAGAAGCCGGATGCAAAAAGGGGTTTTGACGAAC
>JAHENZ010000234.1 GCA_018609755.1 Salinivenus sp.
CATTGTGGCCACCGAGGTACGAGGCGTACGCACGGAACCAACAGCAAAACGTCCTCTTTTAAATGTGTCTCTTTATTTCAGTTTTGAGTAAGACTTGATGAGCGACAGTTCAATACACATGAGCATTGGACAGCACCTCCTCTCCGACACCACGAAACGGTTCATCGCGATGCCTTATCTGAGTAGACGTCTCTTCTCCCTTTTTGCACTTGCGATTTTCAGTGGGACCCTGATCGCCTGCGATTCCAGTGGAAGCAACAACGAAAAGACGCTTCCGCCCAGCGAAGCTAAGAATACGCTCCAGAACGTCGACTCGCAGCTCTCGACCAACGTCAACGACCTCACGAGTGAGGGCCCGTTTGCAACAACCGTTCGGAGCCTCTTCTCCAATCCCCGCAGCGGCACGAGCGCCAAACGGACACAACCGCTCGGATACGTGCTCATCGACGAACTCGACCGTGTCCTCCAAACCTCGAACGGCCGACTTGACTATTCGGCGAGCACTGGAGAGTACACCTGGAACAGCCGGCGACAAACCTGGACGAGCACAGGACCGAGCGAGAACGTTGTCCTGGTCTTCCCAACGTCTCCGAACGACACAACCGACAATGGCACGTTTACCCTGTCGAGCTACACGGACACTGAAGTCACAATCGACGGCGACGACGAGTATCTCCCGGAGACAATCGATGCGTCCCTTTCGGTCGACGACACCGACGTTTTCTCCCTGAACCTGGAGAATACGTCGTTCTATGACGAACAGATCGAGGAGACCCAGGTCCCCAGGCGCTTTGATTTTCTCACGCTCACCGCACCATTAGAACACAATGCCGCGTTGGATAGCCCATCGAAACGTGAGTTCCGGTTCAGCTACCTCCTCCAGCGAGAGGATGAAAACCAGTATGTCATGCGCCTTGACGTAAACGCAACCTTGACCACGGTCTTCAACAACATCGACGGCGCAGGGGGCCTTGACGAACTTTCGGGAGCAATTGGACTTGAACCGGATGTCTTGATCGAGTACGCAATTCAGGCTGAAGAACTCTCAACCCTTGACGACGATCCCACCCCGCAGCAGTTAAACAACCACTTCAGTGCGACGGTACGATATCAGGATCAAAAGGTGGGAGACATCCGAATCGCGACGATTACCCGCAACGGGACGGAGAGGATGGCCCCGGTTCTCGTCTACAGTGATGGTTCGCAGCAGCCGTTGCAGGAGGTTTTCGAGAACTCTTTCTCCTCCTTCAGTATGACCGTCCTCGCCAGCGACTCGGACCTTGTGACCACCTCGAAGCAAGTGTATAATACAGTGACGGAGGCCGTAACAGCGGTCTTCTAGCGACCCGCCGCAACGGATCGGTGTTGTTGAACTGCACCTCCGAATGCGGAAGTCGGTGCGGAATGGTTATTTTGTGATCCCTCCTGCCGGTAAGGCAGAGGAAGAGGCGATCGGCGCCGTCAAGGCCGTCACCACTGCGTCATCGCGCCGGTAGACATCATCCCGAAAATAGCGCGTTCCTTCTCCGCGAGAAGCTGGATTCTCAGCATCGGGCTCGTCATTGGCGGGCTCGGGCTTCTGGTTCTCGGCGCACGCTGGCTGGTCGACAGTGCCGTCGAGATCGCACAGCGCTTTGGGGTGAGTGAGCTGGTAATTGGGCTCACCCTCGTCGCGGGCGGGACCTCACTTCCGGAGCTGGCCACGTCGGTCCTGGGCGGGCTCCGAGGCGAGCGCGACATTGCCGTCGGCAACGTGGTGGGCAGCAATCTCTTCAACCTGCTTGCCGTGCTCGGCCTCTCGGCCCTCGTGGCCCCAATGGCATTGCCGTGTCCAATGCGCTGCTGTGGTTCGACCTACCGGTAATGATTGTCGTCGCCGGCGCTTGCCTCCCCATTTTCTTTACCGGACATACGATCAGCCGCTGGGAAGGAGCACTCTTTCTCGGGTACTACGGGGCCTACACGGCCTACCTCATTCTAGCGGCCACTCAGCACGATGCCCTCTCGACGTTCAGCGTGGCCATGGGCGCGTTCGTTCTGCCCCTCACCCTCATTACGTTGCTCGTCCTGGCCGGACGGGCGTGGCGCACACCGCCCGAGTGAGAAGGACGGCGCACGTCGGAATGATCGAAAAGGGGAAGAGGGAAAGGCCGGTGGCTGCGCGCCCTCCTAGTGGGCTTGCACAACTGAATTGCCAGTAATCGTCAACGGCGTAACGGGATCTCCTCCGCCCCCTGCAGCCTGCGATGGGGCCTAATCAGTTAGAAAGGCCCAAAAGGCTCAAGATTCGACTGACGACGATAAAGGGTCACATTTGTCAGAGTAGTTGTGCAAGGCCACTAGCGGCAGCGTCCCGACTCATTGGCGAGCCGCGGAGGAGACGGAACCGGACGAAGAGGTTGAAGGCGCCGTGAGTGCTTTTGCAACCGCAGGATCGCGTTCGTAGATGTCGTTGCGGAAATGGAGCCTTCCGTTCTCCATCCAGGCCGTCCAGTAGAGAAGATGCACCGGCACCTTTTCTCTGAGCACGACGCTCCGCTCGGTGTCCGAGGCCATCGCTTCCGTCACGCGCTCTTCCGTCCAGCCTGCATTGTCTCGGAGAAGATACGTGGCCAGCTCGGCCGGGTGCTCTACACGGATACAGCCAGAGCTGAACGTACGTGCCGCTTGGCCGAAGAGCGAACGGGACGGCGTGTCGTGCAGGTACACGTCGTGCTGATTGGGAAACATGAATTTGATCTGCCCGAGCGCGTTGTACGGCCCCGGGCGCTGGCGCAGGCGGTACGGAAAGGTGTTGGCCGAGAGACTGTCCCACGCGATGGTTGACGGATCTATTGCCTGAGCATCCGCTCCCCATCCCCGAAACACCTCAAACCCCCAACTGGACACCCGGCTCGGATCCCGCTGAAACTCCGCCAACTTGTCCTGGGCAGCGATGCGCGCGGGCACGTGCCAGTACGGACTGAAGACCAGATACGAGATTCGGTCCGAAAAAATGGGCGTCTGGCGGTACCGCGTGCCCACCACCACGCGCATCTGACGGGCGGTTTCCCCCTCCTCCACGACCTTCAACCAATAGTCTGCGATATTCACCATCACGTGCGGGTTGCCCAGGTCCTGCGGCAGCCAGCGCCAGCGCTCCATGTTGACCCCGATTTGCCGAATGCGATCCTCCACCGGCACGTTCATCGCCGCGCGAGTGGCGGGGCCAACGACGCCGTCAATGTCGAGACCGTGCCGCTCCTGGAAGCGGGCGACGGCCCGCCGGAGCGACTCGTCGAACCGGAGCGAGTCGTCCGCGGGAACGGCGCCCCGAAAATCCCCGGTGACCTGAAGGCGCTCCCGAAGGACGGGCACCCGCTCGTCCCGCACGCCCTGTTCGAGCTTAGGGCCCTCCGGCACCGTGGGCCAGCCGCCGTCTGCCGCGAGGGTGCGGTAGCGAGCCAAGGCGCGCCGGAACGCCGCGTACGCCGGCTGGGGCGGGCGCAAAGCAGCGAGAACGTCGCGGAGGGTGCCGGTCTCCAGGGCCTCTTGAAGGTGCTGCGGGAGGTCCGTTTGCCGCCGGTTCAGGGTCCAGGTGGGCACCAACTCAACCGGATCTACACGCCCACTGTGCAGGTGCGTGCCGAAAAGAAAGAAGGCGTCCGTGCATAGCAGTTCGAAGTCGGCGAGAGCACGGGCGTCCATCGGCTCCCCGGCGTCGGCCTGGGCCTGCAGGATGCGCCGGAGCGAATCGATCGTGGCAACGTGGTACTCCGCCGGGCGCAAGCCATCGGTGGGCGCATCCCGCAGAACCGAGAGCAAGCTGTCGACGAGGGGCGTTGGGCCGTCCGGCCCGGTCCATCCCGGCTCAAACTCATTCTGCCGGTAGTACTGTGCCACCAGGTTCTGGACACGGATCCGCTCCTCCCCCACGGCCATCGCCTCGGTGGCACCGGACCCGGCGGCCTCAATGCGAAGCCGGAGCTGCGACTCCACGTCGTCGGGCGGAACGAATGGCCCCGACCCTAACAGCACGACAGCGCAGCACAGCAGGAGGCCGACCGGCTGGAAACGAGAGGAACACCAGGCACCGAACATCTGAGAAGTAGAAATACCGATCCGTGAGCAAGTATGTGAATCCCTCTTCCGGATAGATGGGGACCGAGTACAGCCGAAGGCGACAACGGACTTCGAAAACTTATTCACGTATCGGTAGAGACAGAGATAGGCACAGAAATTCGTACGAAGCGACGGCTGCAACGGAAAGCGCCCCGTCCTCCCCCTTTTACCACCGCGCACGGTAGCCCCGAAGATCGACGTGCACGAACGGGCCGCGGTGTGAGGCCGGGCCGTAGATGCCAAGTCCCCCGTTGAACCGGTTATCACCAGGTGTCGGGTGCCGCCGCACGAGGCGTGCGAGGTACCGGGCGTCGGCTTTGGTGACGCTCCCATCGCCCGTCAGGTCATCCATCCAGTCATCACCGTCCGTATCCACAAAGATGTCCGCAGCGTCGCCGTACAGGTGGCGGCTGTACTCGGTGGTGTTGCCGATGGCTCGATTGTAGTACGGCGTTCGGTAGCCGCTCATCACGTGGAGCGTAGACACGTCGTGGCCCCGTTCGTTGAGGGTCGCGAGAATCTCTTCCAGCCGGTGGAGCAGACGAGACCGAAGGAGGGCAAACTGCGGGGTGGCATCGGTCTGCTTGCAGAGGAATTGCTCCAGTCGGAAATGAGGCGAGACCAGCACGTCCCGGTTCTCATCCGTGACCTCGATAAATCCCCTCGGCGGCTCGTACGTCTCCAGTCCTCGTCGCGTCCGCACTTCGTAGTGCCCGATGCGATAGCCCGCTAGCCGCTGCCCGTCGTGATCCCACGGCCTCAAAACGAACACCTGCAGCCGAACGGTGTCCCGTGCGGTCGTGTCGGACACGACGATCGGATAGAGGCCCGGCGCCGACGGGGCCGAGAAGCGCCACTGCCGGTCGGAAATTTGGAAAACCGTTTCCTCAGGGGCGTCGATACGGTATCCGGCGCCCGTCGAATCGGCCGCAACGGTCACGCGAACCGGCGCGTTCGGCATCACCGTCACCGCCATGATGCTATGCTCGACAACCGCATCCCCGAATTGGACTGTAAAGGCCGCCCGTCCTCCGTCAAACGGCATCCCCCCGGCCGCCCACGCCGCAGGAACGGCAAGGAGACCGACGATCAGGGTCGTGATGAACGCTCGAAGGGAGGGCACGGGAATAATTGGTTCGTAAACGACAAGAAGTGGGGGGGTAGGTAGACCTTCGCCCCCAAGAGGGGTTCCCCCAACGCAAGCGAAAGGGTGACAATGGAGGAAATCCTTCCTCCGGGCCACAAAGCAGATCGACTCTGCCGTTGGGAACCCGTCGCCAGCAGATTACGACGACGAATCTCATCCAGGAGACCACTCACAACCTGAGGAATCTCTATTCCCCATTGTGACGTGAAACCCCTACACTGTTCCCCAACAGCGGGTCCACTCCATCCGCCGAACAGTCTTCGATTGACATGCATCGCGACTACGTACAGTGGTGGAGTCCCCGCCTCAACCGGTCCATGGAGCTGCTCGTCTTCGGCCACGCCGGCACGCCCATCCTGGCGTTTCCGTCGAGCGGCGGGCGCTTCCACGAGTGGGAGGACTTCGGTATGGTCGAGGCCCTCGCCCCCCAGCTCAACGGGGGACGAAACCACCTCATCTGCGTCGACTCGGTGGACCGCGAGAGCTTCTACAACGACCACGTCCACCCCCGCGTCCGTATCCTGCGGCATCAGCAATACGAGGAATACATTCTAAAGGAGGTCCTCCCGTTCATTCACAATCGTACGGGACATAACTTCATCATCGCCGCGGGCGCGAGCTTCGGCGGGTACCATGCCCTCAACTTCGTCTGCAAGCACCCCTGGGCCTTCGGCAAGCTCATTGCCCTCAGCGGGGCCTTTGACATTCGCTCATTCCTGGATGGGTACTACGACGATGACGTGTACTTCAGCAATCCGGTGGACTACCTTCAGGGCCTTACCGACGAGGGCACGCTGCACGCCCTGCGCGACACGCACGTCATCCTGACGACCGGCGAGCACGACCCCTGCCGCGACGCGGTGGAGCACATGAACGAGTTGTTGTACCACAAGGGCGTGGGGCCGTACGTGGAACGAGCCAACGGTTTCGGACACGACTGGCCCTGGTGGACGAACCAGATTCAGCGCCACGTCGGTTAACCCAAAGCAAATTGGTTTTTGGGGTTTCGTTCGCATCATTCTCGATCGATTGCGCTCCTACGCATGGCTAGTGCACACCAGATCGGCATCCTGCGAGGCGTGGAGACGACGTTCCCGGAGGCGCTCGTTCCCCACCTCAACGAGGAGTACGACGGCGTGGCGGCCGGCTACGTCTCCCTCGACAGCGTGCAGGCCGAGGGCACGCCCGAGTACGACGTGATCCTCGACCGCATCTCCCACGAGGTGCCCTTTTACCGGTCGTACCTCAAGTGGGCGGCCCTGAAAGGCACGTACGTCGTGAACAACCCGTTTTGGTGGAGCGCCGACGACAAGTTTATCGACAACGTGATTGCCGAACGGGCAGACGTGGCCGTCCCTCGCAGTGCCATTCTGCCCCACAAGGAGCACCCGCCGAACACGAGCGACGAGACGTTTCGCAACCTCGATTATCCGATTAACTGGGACGGGGTCTTCGAGTACATCGGCTTTCCGGCGTTTCTGAAGCCCTACGACGGCGGGGGCTGGCGCGGCGTGACGAAGGTGGACAATCGCGGGGAGTTCTTCGCCGCCTACGATCAGTCGGGGGTCGACTGCATGATGCTGCAGGAGGCCATCGAGTACGACGAGTACTATCGCTGCTACGGCATTGGGCGCACGCACGCTCGAATCATGCGGTACAACCCGGCGGTGCCCATGCACGAACGCTATTCGGCGGTGCCCGACGAGCCGATCCCTGAGGAACGCCGAGAGAAGCTGACGCGCGACGTGCTGGCGATCTGCCGGGCCCTGGGCTACGACATGAACACCGTTGAGTTTGCCGTGCGCGACGACACGCCCTACGCCATTGACTTCATGAACCCGGCCCCGGACGCGGATTATCACTCTGTGGGCCACGCCAACTTCGAATGGGTCGTGCGCGTCACCGCCGAGATGCTCGTGGAGAAGGCGAAGGCCGAACAGCAGGAGCTCCCAGAACATGCGCCGGCCCTCCTCGGCGCCAACTACAAACGCATTGAGGCGGCAGAGGAGGAGCAGAACGACGCATCGTGAATGGAAAGTGGAGCGGTACCACCTCTCCCGGATCACGCATTCCGATTCTCGCATCACTGACTCTCAGCGGCAAAGCGGTGTCCCCCGGTTCGGGGTCGCCGTTCACCGAAACCGACTCCAGATCGACCGTACGTTGCCATGCGAGACACTGTCGCCCCGGCCATCCGGCATTATCACGAGCTCATTGCCCGGAACCTGTCGTCGGCACAGGACCAGCTCGATGAGTTGCGGAGTCTCCAGCGCGAGCGACAGTGCTGTTTCGGCGGCCGTCCCCTCGCGCATTGCCTCCGGCCTTCGTTTCTGACCGAGCGGGAGTACGCCGAGGTGCAGGACGCCGTCTACCTCATCCGGCAGGCCATCCTGCAGATTGCGTCGACCTTTTTTGGCGACGAGGATCTTCTGCGCGACCGACTGGGGATGGCGGAGTGGGAAATCGAGCTGGCGTCTCTGCCCACAAACGTGCTTCGCCTCTCGGCCAATTCGCGCCTCGACGCGTTCTTGACCGAGGACTCCTTCCAATTCGTCGAGCTCAACGGCGAGAGTCCGGCGGGCATTGCGTACTCGCACCGCCTTGCCGAGCTGTTCCGCGAGCTCCCGGTCTTCCGGAAATTTACCGACCGCTATCCGGTGCGCTTCGCCTCGCCGCTAGAGCACACGATCCAGTCGTTCCTGCGCGTGTACCACGAGGAGTTTGGAGGGGACGAGACGCATCCGACCGTCGCGATCGTGGATCGGATTAAGGAGGTGCCCACGACCGACGAGTTTGCTCTTCTCAAAGAATACCTGGAACGGCGGGGGCACACCTGCGTCGTCGTGGACCCCCGTGAGCTGGACTGCACGGACGGCTGGATCTACGCGGACGGCGAGCGAATCGACCTTCTGTACCGCCGCCTGCTGATGGACGAGTTCCAGGAGATTCGGGATGAGTGCGAGGCGTACCTGGAGGGCTACCGGCGCCAGAAGACGTGCTATCTCAACACGTTTCGGGCAAAGCTCGTGCACAAGAAGGCCATCTTTTCGTTCTTGACGGACGAGTCGTTTACTCGCGTGTTGAGTGCGCCGCAGCAGGAGGCGATTCGGCGCCACATTCCCTGGACGCGCCGCCTCCGTCCCCAGACGACCTCGTTCCGAGGCCTTAACATCGACCTGCTGGAGTTTGTGCGGTCCAACCGCCGGTACTTTACAATCAAGCCCAACGACGAGTACGGCGGGGCCGGCGTGACGCTGGGCTTTGAGGCATCCCAGTCCGACTGGGAGACGGCCATTGAGCAGGGCGTGGAGACGGGCGCGGTGGTGCAGGAAACCGTGAACATCCACCGTGAGCCCTTCCTGATGCCAACGGACGACGGGTGGGACGAGGTGCCCGCCATTATCGACCTCGATCCGTATGTGAACGGGCCGCTCGTGGGCGGGTGCCTCTCCCGCATCTCGGCCACGAACCTCGCGAACGTTACGAAAGGGGGCGGCACGCTCCCGACCTTTATTCTCCGCAACACCTATAGTAATGACACCCCCTTCCAGTAACGACTCCCGGTTCGCCCCCGAACCCGTCCGCGTGGCCCTGCTCGACCTCAATGCGGGCGTCGAGAATCAGGGCATCCCGTCCCTCCGTGCTCTCCTCGCCGCGGCGAACGGGCAGTACGCCGACACGCCGGTACAGGTCGACACCTTCGACGTGCGGCAGGACGCCGCCCTTCCGGGGCTCGAGTACGACATTTACGTTTCCTCCGGCGGGCCCGGCAGTCCGTTCGACGGGGAGGGCACGACCTGGGACGCCCGCTATTTTGACTGGATCTCGGCGCTGTGGGGGCACAACCAAGCAGCCCCCCCCGAAGATCGAAAACACGCACTCTTTATCTGCCACTCGTTCCAGCTGCTGTGCCGCCACTTTGAGCTGGGGACGGTCACGAAGCGCGCGTCGCAGTCGTTCGGCATCTTTCCGGTGCACACGACCGCCGCTGGACGAGAGGATCCGCTGCTAGACGACCTCCCCAACCCGCTCTGGGCGGCGGACTTTCGGTGGTGGCAGGTCGTTCGCCCGGATCGCGACCGGCTGCGAGAGCTGGAGGGATGTGTCATTGCCTGGGACGCTCCGCCCGACGACGATCCGACGGCAGAACGGGCCGTGATGGGCGTGCGCCTCAGTCCCGAAATTGCCGGCGTCCAGTTTCACCCGGAGGCCGACCCGGAGGGCATGCTCTCCCACTTCCAACGCCCCGAGCGGCAGCAACAGATCGTTGAGCGGTTCGGCACGGCGAAGTACGAGCGGCTGCTCCATCGGCTCGACGAGATGGACGCCCTTCAGCAGACCCACGCCACCGTGATTCCCGCGTTTCTGCGGCGGGCCCTCGCTCCCTCTGCCCCGTCGGCACGGGAATCGCGGATGTCCGTGTAGCCGAGTGCGGAGCTCCTCCCACAGCGATTGACACGATGAGTCAAACGCGCGTCCAAATTCTCCGACGGCACGACGAGACCCTCGCCGGGCAGCTGCGAGGCCGCGTGTACCGCTCCGAGGCGCTCCAGACCCGCAAGCCGTACTACGTCTACGAGGCCCCCGGCGTCCGAGACACGGCCCACCCGCCCCTGCTCATCCTACTACGGGGCCACGAGCGCGAGTGGGCAAACGTAGCGGAGGACACCACCCGGAAGAAGACAGCAATTGAGGACGTGGATCGGCTCGTTCAACTGGGCCTTCTGCCGCCGCTCCGAGCCGTTCTGCCGGGACTCAACAGCTACGACAATCACGTTCCGTCCCTCGGCATCGACATGGAGGGGACCTGGTCGGGGTGTAGCCGAAGCCTAGGGACGGGCCAGTTCTGGACGTACCTCACGGAGGAACTCCTGCCCGACGTGAGAGCCCGATACGCCGCTCCCGACACTCCCCACATCGTCGTGGGCTTCTCGCTCGGGGGCTACACCGCCAGCCTCCTCGCGATTCGGCGTCCCAGCGCCTTCGACCACGTCGGCATCTACGACGGCCTCTTCCCGTGGCCCCGCCACGACGATCCGCGCGAGGAGGACGGCGCGTTTTCCGATTCGGTGTGGACCGACGCGGGGATCTTCCACCCGGCCCTGGGCAATCCGCCGACGCGAGACGCCCTCCGCCGATGGAATCCAACCGACCGTCTCAAGCGCGCCGACTCGTCCCTGCGCCGCCAGCTGCAGGACACCACCTTCTGGATCGCGTGTGCGGCCGAAGACGGCGATCAGGGCAACCGGGATCGCGCCCAATTCATTGTTCAGTTGCTCCGCGAGCATAACGTGCCCCTCGGCCTCGATCGCGTCATCTTCCACGGGGACGCCCGGCACACCTGGCACTGGGCGGACCTCTTCCTGTTGCGGGTCCTGCTGGGAGCACTGCCGCGAGCGAGTTCGGTGGAAGAGGCGCGGCACGCCATCCGGAAATAGTGGGGCGCCACGTTTTCCGGGTCGAGAAGAGGATTGGCCGGAGGCGCGACGGGAGGTCCGCGGACGGCGCATTTGGCACCGCATCAGTCCCTCTCCTACGGGCCGAAAGGAGGCTTCCCCTCTATTCAGGATTGGTGGCGATTACCCCTACCCTAGAATCGGCCGTTCCGTAGTAGATAAACCAGCGGTTATTGAAGGGGACGAGCCCCTCCAGAAACGTCGTGCCGCTCGCATACTGGCCCGATCGCTCGTAGGGCTCTTCCGGAATGATGAACGGCTTATCCGTCCGGTTAAGGAGCTTGGCTGGCTCTTCTTTGTCAAAGAGTGCTTGTCCCCCGGCGTAGGCACTGTCCACGATGGCCGGATCTCCGGTTTCGGCGCTGTTTCCTGCGTTATAGATGACCAGTATGCCCTCGTCCCGAATGAGGGCCGGCGGCCCAGCTTCCACCAGCCAGGAGTCGAAATGGCCCTCTCGCGGGGAAAGTACCGGCATCAGATCGCCCTCCTCGTTTTCGACCGGTTTCCAGTCCTTTAGATTATTGGACGTGGCGAGATAGATGTTCGGCACCCCCCAGTACATCCAATACTTCCCGTCAATTTTGGCCGCGACTAGATGGTCGCCCTTTTGCCGGGTAACAATCGCTCCCGACTTCGTGTCCATGTCCAGATATTTGCCCTCGTAGGCTGCCTCGAATGCCGGCCCGTGCTTCGTCCATTGCTCTAGGTTGTCCGACGTGGCCACAGCCAATCTCGGGGTGTCCCGGTTCCACTGGGTATAGGTCATAACGTAGCGGCCGTCGTCCGTCTCCACGATGCGCGGATCCTCGGTTCCGCCCGGCCACTCGTACGTTCTCTGATCGTCGTGGTCGGGATACATGACCGGCTCATCGTCCCGTTCGAAGGAAAGGCCGTCCGCAGAACGGGCCCGGCCGATACGGGAGGTGTGGCCACCGATTTGCATCTGCCCCAGCTTGTCTTCCGCACGGTAAAGCACATTGACCTCGCCGTTTCGCACGACGGCCGCCGGATTAAACGTAGCCATCGCTTCCCAGTGTATCGTACTGTCGCGCATGGGACAAGCGAAGGTGGAGGTATCCTCCGGGGTGATGATTGGATTGACCCCTTCCGGTCGTTCGAAGGGACCGAGCGTCCAGGCGTGCACCGAATTTCGGTCCGATCCCTGATCGCACCCAGCGCCGATCCCAAGAAACAGGAACGTGAACAGAAAGAGGCCAAACGTCCTTTTTTTGTATTTCAAAGCACTGCCCTCCAATGTAATTAGAGATACTGTTGAGTCACGGGAGAGTACGCCCCGCGCTCCCTACACGACGGCACTTCCTGAGACCCGAGAATCGCTACACCGCGGGTTCTTCGCTTGCCGATCCGGGAACGGGCTGGGGATCGGCCACTGGGTCTTCGCTCGCTTCCGTTTCCGCTTCTTCCTCCTCATCGTCGAACCAGTACATCTCCACGAGCATAGCGGCCGGCCCGACCAGGAAGAGCGCGTAGAAGGGCGCCGCGATAAACTCGGCCAGGCGGAGGAAGAACTCGACGATAGCGATGAGAACGGTGACCCACATCTCGCCCTTCTCCGAGGAGACGGTCGTCACCGGATCCGTGATCATGAAGAGGGCAAAGAGCTGGTACATTGGTCCCGTGAGGGGGGCGACCTCCGTCCAGAAGCCGTCGCCTGTGACGAAGCCGCGCACGAAGGAGAGCACTATGAACGCGACAATGTAGGTGGCCGTGATGTGGAAGCGCTTGACCTTCCAGATCGTGTAGAGGCCAACGACCCAGATCACCAGCATCGGCCACATGTTGTTGCCCCACTGGGTGTTGAGGGGCGCCATGTCGAGCATCCCGTACGCGGCGGGGAAGAAGAGGACGCAGAGGCCGAAGTTGGACGGATTCCAGATGTGACGCCCCTTGAACCGCAGCACGTACTTCGACATGATCGACAGCACGCTGCAGAGCGCAAACGGCCAGAGCAGGGGCGACCGCACCAGAATCCCCACGCTAATGCCGGACGTGTAGGCACTGGCGGGGTGTGGCCACGAGCCGTACATCAACCGACCCAGCACGACCTCCGCCACCACCGCCGCGGCAATGGCCAGCAGAATGGCGTCGAAGCCCCGCAGGATGCCGAAGGAGAAGTGTGCCGCCACCAGGATGAGCGAGATCAACACCGGCGGGACGAGGCGAACGTCAATCTTGTTCATCATGGCGCTGCCGATCACGTCTTGCAGAAAGTTGGAAAGCACCGATCCCTCGAAAGAAAAGGGAAATCCCTTTCATAGAGAACCCCTGGACGCAACGTATCCGAAAAAACCCTCACATGCCATCGCAGTCCCCCGTCGGGGAGCCGTCTCTGCTCCTGCCTGCGAGGGCAACCGGCAATTCCTAGACGCAAGAGAATATTCCACTCATCGCACCTGCGAGATCGCGTCGGTATCCGGTTCCGTAATGTCGTGTATCGTATTAATCTCGGGGGTGTCGAGCGTCTGCGTACTGCCGGACGGCCAATGGACGACGGCTTTCTCGACGGAGGAGGCGGAGCCAAGCCCGAAGTGAAGCTGCCGCTGGTTCTGGGCTCCAAATCCGCTGCCCCCGTGGATTTGCTGTACCTGCCGGTGATCGTCCCAGTGCAGCACCACCCGAGCCCCAATGGCGCTCCGATTACTCTGCGTGCCCGTCAGATCGAAGGCGATCCAGTTGCGCTGCGCGGCCACCTCGTTGCGGTAGACCTCCACCGGCCCGCGCTGGTTGGCCACCACGGCGTCGAGCGACCCTCGATCCCACAGGTCCACGAGCGCCACCGCCCGCCCGTCGTGCGTGGAAGCCCCCCCCACCGCCGGCGCCACGTTCTGAAATTGCCCGGCCCCGTCGTTGATCCAGATCTTCGAGGACTGATGACCGGAGAGACTGCGCCCCTCCATCGCCGGCCAGTTTGCGGCGTCCTCAATAATGTTCTCGTACCCTCCCGCAATTTTGGAGAAGTCGTACCAGTAGCTCTCCTGCTTCGTGCCGGAATAGAATCCATTGACGATAAAGAGATCCTGCCAGCCATCGTTGTTGAGGTCGCCAAACTGCGCGCCGTAGCTCCAGCCGGCCTGCTCCACCCCCATCGTGCCCGCCATGTTCTGAAACTCCGGCGTGCCGCTGCGCACCGAGTCGGGCATCCAGAGATTATTGCCCTGCACAAGCACGCCCTTCTCCGTGAGATTGCTCACGTACAGCGCCTGCGTGCCCTGATTTAGAACGTCGCCTGCCGATGCATTCATCCCACTCTTCGGAATACGGCCCACGTTCGATTCGCGACTGGCATTGCGAAAGCCGTCTCCGTTCTCGTTGACGTAAAACCGGTCCGCTCCAAAGTCATTGGCAATAAAGAGATCCGGGTAACCAGATCCGGAATAGTCAGTGGCGAGGGCCGCAAGGGTCCACCGCGTGCCGGTGAGCCCCCACTCCTCGGCCTTCTCCACAAAGGTGCCGTCGCCCTGGTTCAGGAAGAGGTAGTTGCGCCCGCCGTTGTTCGCGTACTCGTAGCTCTCCGGCATCACGCGGGTCGTCTCCAGGTCCCACAGATTAAATTGCTCCGAGTAGAACGTTCCGACGAATAGGTCGACGTGCCCGTCCCGATTCACGTCCGTCCAGACGGCCGTGTTGGCATTGATCCAGTCGGGAAGTCCCTTCAGCTTGTCGGTGACACGGGTGAAACCGTTTCCGTCTTCATTTCGGAAAAGGAGACACTGCCCCCACTTGTAGACAAAAAGGTCCTCGTCCCCGTCGTTGTCGTAGTCGGCCCACACGCTGCCCATCGAGGTCCCGGTGCCCTCTTGGTTCACAGCGCCGAGGCCTAGCTCGGAGGCTACATTCGTGAAGCTGCCGTCTTCTTCCTGGCGGTAGAGCGCGTTGGTCGTGCCGTACTTGCTGTTGGTGACGTAGAAGTCCTGATCCCCATCATTGTCAAAGTCGGCCACGGAGACTGACGCTCCCACCTGCGCCACCTCCGGCATGATGTGAGCGAGAGACGTATCGAGGTCGGGCGCGTGGTGGGTGAAGTCAATGCCGACCTCGTCGGCCACGTCGGTAAGCACGAAGCCGTAGCGCTCCAGCGCCGCCTGCCGGTCCAGCGAGCCGCCGGATCCCTCGGCGGGCCAGTAGTTCAGAATCAGCGGCACCGACAACAGGCCGACGAAGACGACACCGAGAATGCCCCGAAGCAGGGTCTGGTTATTCATCGCGGGAGCACGGAACGGAAGTTAGAGAAGACTGCTCGCATTGGAGTCTTGCGTATTTCGTATTCCGTATCAGCGCGAGTAGCATCACGAAACACGCAATACGAAATACGTACGATCAGCAAAATGTCATGGGCGGGCAGATCCGATTGCGGCTTACCTCTTCCCCCCTACAGTCAGCGCCCGGTGAAAGCCCTCCGGCGTCACGTAGCGGGTGTGATAGGTCTGCCAGTCCTGCGGATGCTTCTTATACGCCGGATCCTCTTCGAGCGGTCCGGGCGGGGTGGAATAATCGTCCATTCCATGATACGGCAGCGGACGCACCGTCTTGGAGTACCCGGTGTTGTAGTCGCCGTCCTTCACCCACCCGTCGCCGACGAGGACGAAGTCGCGCGTCCAGTTCCGACTGCTGTCGGAAGGCGGGGGCGGGGCGTCGAAGCGCAGCACCATCTCGTCCCCCGCGTTCATGATGACGTAGCGGTCGTCCGTCTCCGTGAGGAGCGGGCGCACGTCGCCGAAGCGCGTGTGGTAGCCTTCGAGGTCGCGCCAGATCGGAGCGGTGCTGGCGATGGAGTCGTAGACCGGCACCGTCGGCTTCCGGCGCTCGGTCTGCACCACCTTCGAGAAGCCGCGGTAGCGGAGGCGGGCCGAATCCGGTGTCATTACGTGAGTTTGCAGCTCCGTGTCCGGGCGGCCGGTGGCCCACGCCAGCCGGTCCCAGTAAATCTCCATGCTGGTACTCAGGCGGACACGGCGCGGCCCCTCCGGGCGCACCACGTCCGAGAGGTCGACGAGCATCGTCTTCGACTTGCCCGCCGGGAAGCCGATGTCGGACTTCGCCACCGTCCACCCGCCAGTTCCGTCCGGCACCTCCACCGTCAGGCTCTTCGGCGCAGCGTGATCGCCCTGACTGATGGCAAGGTTGATGGACGTGTCCGTGGGATAGACCCAGCCGTCGGCCACGAGCCAGAGCGGCCCGTCGGTCGGCACCGAATCACCCAGATCAATCGTGACGTGGTGCGGCTCCGCCTGCCCCTGGAAGGAACCAAAGTCAAAGGTGTCGAGGTAGCGTCCGTCTTTCTCGCGCACCATCTCGGTCACGTCGCGGCCGTCCTGGTCGGTCGCCTGCGCCACCGGCTGGGGGTCGGACAGCGGCACGATCGTCTGGTCGGGCGGCGGCATGTGAAAGCGCTCGTCGATGCGGACGGGCGTATCGGCGGGATGGTCCACCGCCATCAGCTCCACGCGGTCGAAGAAGTGGCTCTCCCAGAGCTCTCCGGTGATGCGGACCTCGTACATGCCGTCGCGGCGCGCCACGTGCTCGCCCGGAATGAAGATCCGGTCCTCGCTGTGAATGACCTGCGCCTTGCCCTGCGCGTTGATGCGAAGGCCCAGGGCCGTGCGCCAGAGGAAGTCGGTCGCGAATTGCATCCCCTCCCCGTCGTAGGTGTAGACCCAGGGGCAGGAGCCCTTCAAGCGCTGGCGGGCGAGGGCGGTCTGGGTCGAGACGAGGTCAAACTCGGCCTGCACGGTGCCGTTGGGCCAGGTGATGCGCGCCACCTCAGCCCCCGTCCGTCGCCCGATGCCGAAGTGCACCGTCGGGGCGTCGATGACGCGCTTCTGGTAGAGCAGGCCGCTACGGAGCTCAATCTCGCCGCCGATGCCGTACGGATTGATGCGGCGATCCCCCTGGGTACGGGCCGCCCGCGGCTGGATGCGCTGCGACTGGTAGTTGACCGATCCCTCGTTCGTGAGGCGGAGCGGCGTGCCGTCCGAGCCGAGGGCCACCAGGTCGAGCCGCCCCGACCCGCGCACGTCTGCCGCCCCAAACGACGCGTGTTCAACGGGCGTGGAAAGGGTCGCGAAGGCCTGAGTCGAGTCGCGGAGCCACACCTGTCCCCCGCTCGGCCCAGCGGCCATCACGTCCACACCGCCGTTGTTGTCGAAGTCGCCCGTCACGAGCCTCGCCTCCCGTTCCTGCGGCGCGTCGTCCCACTGGAACAGCGTCTCGCTCGTCCACTCCGATGAAGCATTCGTACTGAGGCGCCGGATCGTGCCGTCGTCATGAAGGAGCAGGAGTTCGAGCGTAGCGTCGCCGTTTGCGTCGGTGACCGCGAGGGCGCGGGCCGGGGCTAGATCATTCGGCACATCACGGCGCTGGAAACGAGGCGTGGCGGAGCGCCGGTTGTCGTAGACGTAGAGTTGTCCGTCGGCGTCCAACATCGCGGCCTCCGGCGGACCGTCCCCATCCAGATCGGCCCACGCAAACGCACGAAGTGCCTCCACCTCCCCGAAGTAGTCGCGCGTGTCGAACGTCTCGTCGCCGTTGTTGCGGAGCACCGCAGGCGGCCCCTCCTCCCGAGCGGCCACCAGGTCGAGGTCGCCGTCCATGTCGAGGTCGGCCGTCCAGATGCCCGCATACGATCCGTTGCGGACGGACGCCGGCAGGGCATCGGACGGCAGCGCCTGAAAGGACGTGTCGGCAGCCTGTCGGTAGATCCGAAGCCCGCCGGCCCCTGCCGCGGCCACGTCCGTGCGGAAGTCGTAGTCCAGATCCAGGGCGGCCACGGCGTGCCCCGATGGGGCCTCGCCCCCCCCCGGAAACGGCGCCGTCTCGGTGCGTCCGAGACCCGTTTCCACACGGAGCGTCTGGCGGTTTGCGAGCATAACGTCCGGCGGTACGCCGTCCATGAGCGTCACCGGCTGAATCCAGTCCCACGTCCCCTCGGCGGCCACCGTGTCGGCGGAAAAGGTGAGGCCGGTGTCCGCCGGGGCCGGGCGCGAGTCCGGCGGCTGGAGGCGGAGGGGCCGCGCTAGCACGGAGCCGAGCTGCTCCCCGGACGACTGTACCACCTGCCGGTCGGCCCGGTAGGCATCCACGCGTTTGAGGTCATTTTTGAGAAAGGCAACGGTCGACGCCGCTTTCGAGGGCGTGTCCACGACCTCCTGCACGTCCCGAAACGACTGCCGCACCGGCTCCGGCCATTCGGACGCCCGTTCCGCCAGCTGCTCGACGGTCTCGCGGAGCACCTCCCCCTGCCCGCCTTTCGCCGCGAGCCGTGCCCGCTCCACCAGAACCGCCAGATTCCCCGGCTCCTGCTGCAACAGTTGGTCCATGAGTTGGCGCGCCTCCGTCGTCGCTCCCTCCCCGCCCTGCTGTTCAATCACCTGCGCGAGCGTGTAGACGGCGCGCCGGTCGGTCGAGTCGAGCTCCGCCGCCCGACGCAGGTAGGTGATGGCCTGCTCGTAGTCGCCCTGTTCCCGCGCCAGCAGGCCCGAGAGGTACTGGATCGGACTGTGATCCGGTGCCAGCCCGCGCGCCCGCTCCAGGTGCTGCACGGCCGTCTCGTACTCCCGCGTGCGGAGATCCAGGAGGCCCCGATTGGCCCAGACCGCAGGCTCGCCCGGGGCCTGCTTGGCCGCCGTCTTCAGGTGATTGCTCGCCCGAAAATTCTCGCCGACCTGGATGGCGGTCACGCCGGTGTAGAAGGCCGTCACGGCCTCTTTGTAGGTGTCAGAACCGGGGGCCGGCACGTGATCGGACTGGCACGCGCCGAGCGCGAAAACGAGGCTCAACAGTGCAACGGACAGGCACCAGGGCGGACGAAAACGACGCATCGTGCGAGGAAGAACAGGTGGAGCAGAAACAGCCGCCGGAGCAGCCAATCGAGGGCGTCTCTCTCGTACCAGCGCTCACGGTCTTGGTTCACCTCCAACCGCCTGTGCTGCTTCGCTGCAAGGGTTATTCTCCAACCCGCACGCCCGTCGGACAACGGATTCTTTCTCCCTCTGCCTCCACGCTGTCCCTCCTGGCTCAACCGAGTCCCCCACCAGGGCACTCGCACGTTGTCGTTCAAAACCGTAGAGCAGCGGTTCTTTTGCTTGTATCCTCCGTTTTTTTCCGAAAGAGAGGGCGAATCGCCGCACTCTGAACGCACTTCTTCCCTGGAGATCTGCGTAGGGTTATGAGATTATCCGCTGGACGTGAGGGATGCTCCCTTCGTAGCGCCGTTGGAGTCCAACGGCGCTACGAAAAGAATGCAGACCTTTTCAGAGAGCAAAAAGCCCGATGCCGCGGGTGCTCGGTCCTGCAATTAATCTCGAAAAGGTACATGACCTCCTTGGTCTGGGCGCGTAGGAGCGCGGACGTGGGACCGACCGTGTGGAAAACGGACACCAGAAGTCGAACGTACGCTCCCTACTGAAAGAGGCGCTTCTGTTCAAAGACCCGGCGATCGATCTCCACGTGATCGCCAAACTTCTCCACGCTCTCCCCCCGCATGTCGTCGGCGTGATTGTCGAAGTAGGCCTGCAGCGCGTCGCGGTCGCGCACCTGATAATGAATGGTCCACTCCCGCGGATCGACGGGGTCCTCGTCCTCGGGCACAGCGTCGCCATCCTCGTACCGATCAAGCCATACGGCGGCCTCAAAGCCATCGAGGTCAAGCATGTCGCGGACGTGCTCGCGGAGCCAGGCGCTGTAGCGCGGGGCCACGTCGCCGTCGACGGTCAGGTTGACTTCGTAGATGAGCATGAAGCAAACGGAGTTGGTGAGGGGACGGTGGACATACAGCGTTATTCAGTCGCGTTGAGTGCTCAATCAGCCTCAGCTTCTGAATCGGGACGAGCGTCTCCGGAACCGTTGCAATCAACCAGTTCGAATAACGCTGTAGCGTCGTGCTCAAAGCACGTATCCACATCGGAACCGTGAGGGTCCGCTCCGCCCCGCAGAATCGCGCAAAGATCGTGTGGAAGGTCAAGGCAATCGTACGTTCAGACGTTGCCCAAACGGTGAAGGCTCGTCTGCCGTGCCCCCTCGCTTGTGCCGGAATGTGAGAGTGTAGGCGTCTGGAAGTGACGCACTCGTGCGTCTTGGGCGTTCGACAGCGTGCCCTGAGCGAGGGTAGCCCCCAATTCTTTACGCAAGATGCGATCGCCAAGCGCGGTCGGCCGTCAGTGGTCGGCCGTCTTTCAATGCAACGAACGGTTCTTAACACTCGACGCAGGCCGGTATACCCGAACGTACGACTTACATGTCAAAGATGACCTGCACGCTCCAGCCGTCGTCGATGTCCTCCACCTTCAAGCCGTGAAAAGTCACCGCCTTGATCTCAGTGTAGACGGTGTGGCGTTTCGGATCGATGGGCTCGCCGCGAATCATTGCCGTGAGCGTGAGGCCCTCCTCCGTCTCCGCAATCGAATCGACGGCAAAGTCGCAGTAGAGCCGATCTTCGACGGTGTGACGATAGTTGAGCTCGGAGAGCCAGCGCACCATGAGGGCCTCCCGATCCCGTCCCGTCACCGAAATGCTCGTCTCCTCGGTGGCCCGCACGGCAGAGAGATCTGTGAGCACGTGGAAGGTCCCCACCGCGGCCCGCTCGAACAGCTGCGGCATCGTCTCAGCCGTCAC
>JAHENZ010000235.1 GCA_018609755.1 Salinivenus sp.
GACAAGGCGATTCTGGAAGTGGAAGATACAGGAATTGGAATCAGCGATGAGGCCCTCCCCGACATTTTCGACGCCTTCAAGCAGGAGTCCGAGGGCCTGAGTCGAGAGTACGATGGAAGCGGCCTCGGCCTGTCGAACGTCCGGAAGCTCACCAACGTGCTTGGGGGGACCATCGACGTCGAGAGCGAGAAAGGCCGAGGTACCCGGTTCGCGGTGCACCTGCCAATGAACGAGATACGGTAAATCAACGGACCGGGAAATCAACGGACCGGGACGAGCGACTGTCCCCTACCGAAACTCCATCCAGAAGAGGATGGTCACGATGAGCATCACGATGCTGATCAGGAAATTGGAGGCTGTAATCCACCCATTCCCGATCCGATCGAGCTTGTAGAGGCAGAGGTCGTAGGCACGGTTGTAGGTGGATTTGATCTGAGAGAGTGCCATGTCGGCGTTCTCGGCGGCCTGGCTCTCCATCGCTTCCGTTCGGGCAAACACGTACGTGAGCTCCTCCACGTCGAACTCGAACGCCCGGACGGAAGCACGGGCCTCGTGAAGCTCCGTAAGGAGGTCTTGCAGTCGACGTTGTTCCGAGAGCTTGTAGAACGACGGTTCGCAGTCGTACACCCGATCGAGCAGTTCGTCGAGCTCCTGGTCCAGTTCGTTGCCTTCATCGACGAGGGTGGAGAGCCATTCCCAGTACTCGTCCGTTGAAAGATCAAACAGTTCCGGTGTCGCCGGAAGCTCATCGACGACCGCACGCGGGTCGCTTTGGACATCGGATAGGACCTCGTTCCGGGCGTCGCCTTGCTGATAAGAAATTGGGGGAGACATGTGACGGTGGGGGGCGTTTGCAGAGAGAGCGACGACCGGGGACTTATACCAGTTACCGAGGATCGTTATGCACTTCACTGGGCGCTCCGAATCGATTCCGAGTGCCGACGTCAACCGGTTGAGATCCCGCATCCGGCGAGCTGGGCTCGCCTTGTGCGGGATGAACCAGCCCCTCAAAGAAGGGGGATTTCTTTGAGGGACGGAGCGCGGAAATGGACAATCATCTTCGGTAGACGGTATTATTTGATGGTCGAAAAGCCAGTATAGGAGTGTAGGGCCTCCGGAAGCTCGATGGTGCCGTCTGCGTGCTGATTGTTTTCCAGCAGGGCCGCCACGATTCGCGGAAATGCGAGGCCGCTCCCGTTCAGGGTGTGCACGAGGCGGGGTTTCGCCTCCGGCTCCGGGCGGTATCGGATCTGCATGCGGCGCGCCTGAAAGGCCTCAAAGTTGGAGACCGACGACACCTCCAGCCAGCGCTCTTGGCCGGCGCTCCACACTTCCAGGTCGTACTTCTTGGCCTGTGTGAAGCCCATGTCCCCGGTACACATCAGAAGGCGACGGTAGGGGAGCCCAAGGGCGTCGAGCGCACTCTCAGCATCCGCCAGCAGCGTTTCGAGGGCGCGGTAGCTCTCGTCCGGATGTACGACGTGGACGAGCTCGACCTTGTCGAACTGGTGGAGGCGGTTGAGGCCGCGCACGTCCGAGCCGTAGCTGCCCGCCTCGCGGCGCCAGCAGGGCGTGTAGCCGCAGTACTTGAGCGGCAGATCGTCCCCGTCCAAAATCTCGTCGCGGTGAAAGTTGGTGAGGGGGACTTCGGCCGTCGGAATTGGAAAGAAGTCGTCCCGCGGAATGCGGTACATCAGGTCGTCCTTGTCCGGCAGTTGGCCGGTGCCCTCCGCGCTGTCGGGGTTGACGAAGAGGGGCGCTTGGATTTCCCGGTAGCCCCGCTCACGGGCCCGTTCCAGGAAAAAGTTCTGAAGGGCGCGCTGGAGCCGAGCGCCGCGGCCGGTGTAGAAGGGGAAGCCGCTCCCCGTGACCTTCGCACCTCGCTCAAAGTCCACGAGGTCGTGCCGGTCGGTCAGCTCCCAGTGCGGTTCGGGTTCAAAGTCGAACGACGGCTTCTGGCCGACGGTCTCGTCCACCTCATTGTCGTCCTCCGTCGCCCCGACGGGCACACTCGGATGTGGAACGTTTGGGATGGCAAGCAACAGCTCCCGTTGCTTCGCTTCCGCCTCCTCGACCGTGTCTTTCAGGGCGTCGATCTCCTCCTTCAACCGGGTGGTTTCGTCGATGCGCTTCTGTGCCTCTTCCTCCTTGCCTTCCCGCTTCAGCGCGCCGATTTCGGAGGAGATGTCGTTCTTCCGGGCCTGTGCCTCTTCCTTGTCGGTGATGGCCGAGCGCCGCTGCTCGTCCACCTCGAGCAGCTCGTCCACCATGTCGGGCGAGCCGGTGTCCTTGGCCCGAATGGCCTCTTTCACGCGCTGGGGATCGGAGCGGACAGTGTCGATGTCGAGCATGGGAGAAACAAGCAGTCAATCGGGGACAATACGGTACAGTGGGGACGCACCGCCGTGCGTTCCTACATCCACGGAAGAAGTATTCTTCCGGAGAAAAGATCGATTCCGGGCGAAGGACTGGTTTGACGGCGGACCCAGAAGAGTCATATCCATGAACCTTCAAGATAGAAAGCAGAGAAGTCGCTCCCACCACGTGACTCTGAACTCCGTTCGAAGATCGAGGAGCGACGCCGGGGGCAGAGCAGCCTCTTTGGCCGCGGCGGTGTCAGGAAACGGGAGCCACGCCCAGCTCGTGACCCAAAGCGCGCAGGCCGTCTTCGAGGGAGTGCGGATCGTAGCCGAGTTCGGTCTCGGCCTTGAGCACGATGAAGCCCGTTTTGGACGGGCGATCCACCGGATCGTCGAAGTAATCGCTCGACACCGGATCGATCGGCTCCGAGGAAAAGCCGAACACGTCCGCCACGGTTTCTGCGAGCTCGTGAATCGTGACCATGTCGCGCCCGGAGACGTGGAAAATGCCGTTAGCGTCGCGGTCGATCACTCGCTCGATGCCATCGGCCAGGTCCGGCACGTAGGTCGGCGTGCGCCACTGGTCGTTCACCACGTGGATGGTGTTTCCTTTCGAGAGCTCGTCGATCATCCAGAGGACGACGTTCGAGCGGGAGAGCTGCTGGGCGGTGCCGTAGAGCAGCACGGTGCGCACGATCGTCCAGTCCGAGAGGCCGACCTCCCGGATCGCATTTTCGGCGGCCAGTTTCGTGCGCCCGTAGTAGTTTACGGGGTCGGGACGAGCGTTCTCGTCGTAGGGGCCGCGCTTGCCGTTGAAGACGAAGTCGGTCGACAGCTGGACGAGGCGGGCGCGAGCGTCCAC
Source organism: Salinivenus sp. (assembly GCA_018609755.1). Lineage (GTDB taxonomy): Bacteria > Bacteroidota > Rhodothermia > Rhodothermales > Salinibacteraceae > Salinibacter. The sequence goes on from JAHENZ010000235.1 coordinate 3,223, forward strand.
GCAGTGCTTTGCGAGGCGTTTCACGGCACGGGCATTGGTGGCCCAGGCCTCGTTCCGATTCTCGTCGCAGGCTGAGACGTCGGACATTGCCGCACAGTTGACGACCACGTCGGGATCGAAATCTTCGAACACGGCCGTCACCGCGTCCGGAGCCGTCACGTCCATCGGGGTGTACTCGCAGTCCGAGGCGTCAAACCGGGGGGCGTCGTCGCGGGCCGTTGCGAGCACGTCGTAGTCGGACGACGCGCCCAGGTGCTGGCTGAGGGTTTGCCCGAGCAGGCCGTTGGCTCCGGTCACCAACACGCGGCGGGAGAGGGGACGTTGTTGCTGAAACGGGAGTTCGTCGAGTGGGAGATCCGGCATCGGACACAAGGGTGGGGATCGTGAAGCGGATGGGCCTGTTGCGCATAGACGCGGCGCGCACAGTAGTTTCGTGCGCCTCACGTTCCTTTCCGAATTTCGCTATCGACGGACATGCCGGACCCGCTTTCCAATCGCCGACGCAAGACCATTTCGGCCCTTACCCGTCGCCGGGGACGCCGCCAGCACAACCAGACGCTCGTGGAGGGGCCCCGGGCGCTGCGGTCGGCTCTGGACGCTGACGCCCCGCTCGTCGACTGTGTCGTCACGCACGCCGCGCTCGACAATCCGGACGTCCAGGCGCTTCTCGATCGGCTCTCAGTCCCGGTGGCCGTCACGGACGTCGACACGATGGAGGAACTGACGGACGTTCGGACGCCGCAGGGCATTGTGGCGGTGGTGGAGCGACGCCTCATCGACCCGGAGGCGCTTCCCGACCCCCTTGAGGACACGGCCACGCTTCTGCTGTTGGACGGAGTCCAGGATCCGGGAAACGTGGGCACTCTGGTCCGGACTGCTGCCTGGTTTGGGGCGTCTGCCGTAGTGGCCGGTCCGGGCACTGCGGGGCTGTACGGGCCGAAGGTCATGCGGGCAGCAGCGGGCGGACACTGGACTCTCGCGCTTGCCCGAACCGACACCCCGGGCGCGCTCCTCGACCAGCTGCGCCAAACGGGCTGGGGCCTTTACGGAGCCGATCTGCAGGGCGTTCGTGCCGACGAGTGGACGCCACGCCGACCCTCTGCTCTCGTGCTCGGTAGCGAGGCGCATGGACTGAGTCCTGCGGTTCTCGACCGACTGGATATCCCCGTGTCTATTCCAGGGGTTCCCGATCGGCCCGCTGCCGAATCCCTAAATGTTGCGGTTGCAGGTGGCATCCTTATTTACGAGTGGATGGGCGGATGAAATGAGGCGACCTTCGTTTATCTGAATTACAGAGTAAACCTTCAGATATTATTGGCGATTTTGTAATATTTGATACAGGTTTATGATGTTCTTGTGGTGTACGTTAGATTTCGCATAGACATTGTGTCTACCAAGTCCACTTCTTATCTGGGATCACTTCTTCCCAGTGCCCGGTCTCTTGGTGGGGGTCCGGGCTTTTTTTTTGGGCGTGTCGTTGGTCGGTCCAGACGACCGGAAGACGAAGAGTTCGTCAGAATTCCGTCGTCCTCCCCGTCCGATAGAGGAAACGGCTCCGCCCGACGCGCATTGACGCCCGACGGAGTGTTCGACGGTTCCTTCCACCAACTCGTTGCTGTCTAGCATGCCCACTTATACTGTCATTGGGTTCAAGAAGGATGGCTTCGACAGTTTCTCGAACGTCGCCACGGCCGACGGGCCGGCGCGGGCGGCGGAGAAGGCCATTCAAGATCACTTTATCAAGTCGGAGGGCCGTCGCCCGCCGGATTCGGACGCGCTTGCTCAGCTCGAAAACGAAACGGGGCTCTTCGTCATCGGCATCGTGGAGGGCGAGCACGACAATCTCGACGAGATCGTGGACCACTACGAGCAGTGGTCGTAGATCTCATGCGAACGACCGTCCTATGCGGGATGGTTCTGACGCGTCTCCTTCACGAGTGTCGTTAGTGCCTCGATTGACAAGGTCCGCTTCCGTTTCACTGGCGTGCCCCCGTCCTCTGTTCGGAAATGGGCCTCGTAGACGACCTCGTCGTCTCCGTTTGGCATCTGAAAACGGCAGGCCGGCCTCCCTTCGTCGTACAGGCCCCAAACCTCGTACACCATCCCTTCCAGGGGCGTATTCGACGACGCGCTCTCGTCAATGATTTGTTGGCCGAGGCTCTTCGCTGCGAGAAGGGCCCCGTCTCGGTCCAGTCCTGCATCGGTCAATGCCGTCTTTGCGTCCTGGGTCAGCGTCATAATGGATGAAGGTTGTGAGGAGACGTGATGGAGTGCGCCCTACATTGGCGGGCGGATTGCTGTTCGTGCAAGCAGGTGTTAAAGACGGAATCGTTAGATCGACGGTCGTTCGTTACGGTTGCGGAACGAGAACGTCGGGGGATTGCCGGCCGTTGAATTCCGTTAAACGGATTCGCCTCGCCATGCCCCCCGGATGTGTGATTTCAGAAATCGTTGCCGGGACTACACGATCCTACAGAAAAGTGAGTACTTGTCGTTCGCTCACGAACCTTTCCCGATGGCTGAGGTTGGGGACCCACATCGATGGTTTATGACCTTGACGCGCAACGACAATGGCTTCCGCTTTGCTCGTTCTGAACGGCCCCAATCTTAACCTCCTCGGCATCCGCGATCCGGACGCGTACGGCACTGCCTCCCTGGACACGATCGAGCGAGAGATTGAAGAGGCGTTTCCGGCCGTCGATTTTACATTTCGGCAGGACAACAGCGAAGGCGTGTTGATCGATCATCTCCACGCCGCGCACGAGCAGGGAGTCGATGGTGTCGTGTTCAATCCGGGCGGGTACACGCACACGTCCGTGGCCCTGCGCGACGCCGTAGATGCCATCGATCCCCCCACGGTGGAGGTGCACCTTTCCAACGTCCACGCGCGGGAGGACTTTCGCCGCACCTCCCGCATTGCACCCGTTTGTGTTGGACAGATGAGCGGCTTCGGCGCAGCGGGGTACCACCTGGCTGTGCGGTACCTTCTGAATCGTGTGTCGTGATACGGGAACCGTGATTTGTGTTGGGAAGGGAAAGAAGAGTCCGCTCTTGCCCGTCGCTTCATTCGGCAGTTGTCACTCACCAAATTTCCACAGCGTCCGTGGCAGGATACAAGGGACACCTCGCGGGGGCGAGCCTTTTCGCGTGCGGATACGTCGCCCTGCTTGCGTACGTCTTCTCCATTGACGCGGCGTACGAGCAGTTTTCGAACCTGGAGCAGGTGGGGTATCCCGTGGCCCTCGTCACGCTCACGTTGCTCTTTGGCTTGTGGCCGGACGTGGACACGAATTCGAAGGGACAGCGCATCTTCTACTCGATCTTTTTCGTGGCGGACGTGTTTCTAATCGTGACCGAGCGGTTCCGCGCCGCAGCCTACCTGGGTCTCGTCGCGCTCCTCCCGGTGCTCAGCGTCCACCGCGGCTGGACGCACACCTGGTGGGCCATGCTGCTTATTCCTTCGCCCCTCCTCATCCTTCCCTATTTGCACGTGCCGGAGCGGCCGCTCGTGGGCTTGCCCTTCTATGGGGCCGCCGTGGCGGGCTACCTGAGCCATCTCGTCGTGGACGATATCGCCTAGTCGAAGCGACGCGAATTCGGCACGCCAATCGCATCGTAGAGTTTGAGATCCGATCTCGCGCCTATGCAGGGGACGTGCCTGTTCTCCTCGGTTCCCACGTGTTCTCGTGCCCTTGAATCCTGGCAGCGGTGGATCCTCTGCCTGGAGCTACGGTTCCTTGTGCCCGCGCGCTTTTCTTTCCCTCGTCCCTCCTTCAGCAATGACACGTTCCGTTTTCCTTTTTCTGTTTGGTGGAGCTGCTCTTCTGATTGGGGGCACAGTGACCGGACTCGTTCTCCATTCCCCCGTCTCCGAGACCAGTGACCCTACCGTTGACGTCGGCGTCGTGGTCGATGACCTGGACGCCTCGCTTCAGTTCTACAAGAATGTACTGGGCATGGAGCAGAGCCGCACGATCGACATCAATGAGGACTTTGGTCGGCGGTCTGGCCTCACCGGGGGACGCACGACGCAAATTCGCGTTCTGACGCTCGGAACGGGCGAGGCGGCCACCGAATGGAAGCTCATGACGTTTGACGAGGTGCCCGAGGCGGCCGACGAATCGAACATTACCGATCAGCAGGGAATGCAGTACGTCACCGTCCAGGTCGACCAGCTCGGGCCGTACCTCAAGCGAGCACGGGCCCACGGCGTCAAACCGTTGGGGGAGACGCCGATTGCTCTGGGAGAAAACAACCACTTCCTGCTCCTCCAGGCGCCGGAGGGCACCTTCATCGAGCTTATCGGCCCCCTCGACCAGTAGCGGGTTGGCCCACTGCTCGGGAGCTCCGTTCTGCGACTCGAAACTTGGGATGTGACGTCTCCTCCCATGCCCGAGGCTTCTTCCTCTTCCGCCTCCTCGTCTGAGGAGGCGGTCCCGTCTTCGGACTCGCCGTCGGATCCGTCCTCAGAGAGCACCGGGAGCGCAGCGGGCTCGGTAGCGGCCGGCATTCTGTCGAGCCGCATTCTGGGTCTGCTGCGGGAGCGGACCGTAGCGTACTTCTTCGGGGTGAGTGCGCACGCCGACGTGCTACAGGTGGCGTTTAAGTCGCCCAACCTGCTCCAGAACCTGTTGGGAGAAGGCACGATTTCGGCGGCATTCATCCCGATCTATAGCCGCATGATCGAGGAGGGGCGGCACGAGGCCGCCGGGCGCTTTGCGGGGGCCATCTTTGGGCTGTTGCTGGCAGTGGCCGCGGGAATGGCCGTTCTCGGGATTGTCTTCGCGGAGCCCCTGGTGGGACTTCTGGCTCCCGGGTACGTCGTCGACCTGTTTATCGAGGTTCTCGGGAGAGAACAGACCGTAAACCGTTTTGAGCTTGCCGTGCAGGCCATACGGATCATTTTTCCGATGGCCGGAGTGCTGGTGCTTTCAGCCTGGGCACTTGGCGTCCTCAACAGTCACCGGCGCTTTTTCGTCCCGTACGTGGCCCCGGCTCTCTGGAACGTCGCCATTATCTCGTTTCTGTTCGGAGGCGCCTACTGGGCCACCGGTACCCCGTGGGCGCCGCAGGCGCTGACCAGTCCCACGCTGACGACGCTCCTCCTCACGGCCTGCGTGGGAGCGTTTGCGGGGGGCATCCTCCAGTTTGTGGTGCAGCTGCCGTTCGTGGTGCGTGAGATGCCGACCTTTTCCTTTTCGGTGTCCACACGCGTGGAGGGGGTGTCGGAGGCCATCAATGCCTTCGGGCCCGTCGTGGCCGGGCGCGGGGTGGCCCAGCTGTCCAGCTACCTCGACATCTTTTTCGCCTCCTTCCTGGCGGTTGGGGCGTTGAGCTCCCTCCGATACGCACAGCTTCTCTACATGCTGCCGGTGAGTCTCTTTGGGATGTCGGTGGCGGCGTCGGAGCTGCCGGAGCTCTCGCGGCTGACGGAGGAGAAGGTGGCGACGTTTACGGCCCGGCTCCGCCGCTCGATGCGTCAGATTGCTTTCCTCACCGTTCCGACCGTGGTGGGCTATTTTGCGTTTGGCGTTCTGCTGGTCGGGGCTCTGTTTCGCACCGGCCAGTTTCGAGCAGGCGATACTTGGCTCGTTACAATCGTCCTCGGAGGGTATGCGCTCGGAATTCTGGCGACGACTCTCTCTCGTCTTTTGCAAAACGCCTTCTACGCGATCGGCGACACAAAGACGCCCGCCTGGATTGCCGTGACGCGCGTGACGGTGTCCACCGTCGTTGCCGTTCCCACGATGTTTTGGCTCGACACAATTCCGCTGCGGGAGGTGGTGGGGCCGCTGCCGGGCTCCGTGCTGTATCTGGGAGCGCTCGGCCTAAGTCTCGGGGCCAGTGTGGGCGCGTGGGTAGAGGTGTGGCGTCTGCGCCGTGCCCTTCGTCCTTCGATGCCGGACGCGACGGTGCCGTGGCGGGCGCTCCTCCGCATGATGGGCCTTGCTCTTGTGGCGGTGGTTCCGGCCGCCGGACTGTGGTGGACGTTGCCGGACTGGCACGTCCTCCTCGTGGCGCCCCTCGTGGTTGGGACCTACGCGACGGTCTATCTCGGAACGGCGGCCCTCCTTGGCTTTGAGGAGATTGCGACGTGGAGCCGGCGGTTCGTGCAGTAGATCGGGAGTGGCCGTTAAAGGCCCGTCGGTGGGCGTTCCGGGTATAGCAGTTCGTGATGGAACCGGTTCCTCCCATTCGAGCTCTGGAATTCCACATCGGAGCGGGGAATCAGAGCCGATAATAGACGAAGAAAACGGTTAAGATTAGGTGATGAAACGTAAAAAGAGAGGTGTAGAGTAGAGTGGAAAATGGGATTATTCAAAGTTGGAAGCGGTTGCGAAATAATGGAATCGCTTCCTGTATATAGTGGCTTCATTTCTGGTTCTATTGTTCTTCTCGTTAAGCGAGCGTCACAATGCGTAAACATGAACGTCACACGCATAAGAGAACAACGTTTTAAAGAGGTGGTAGGCATACTTGAGAAAAAAGAGTAGTTCTGAAATCTAAAAAATAAATATTTAAAATATGGTTACGTACTTTGTTCTCGCAAGTCTTTGGACTCTCTACATGGGCGTAGAGACCTACGTCTTTTCCCGTCCGCAAGCCCGTCCCTACTTCGTGGGCTTCCTGATGACTCATCTTCTGCTTGCCCCGCTCTCCTTCGTCCTGTCGCTCACGAGTGGCATCCTGCGGGAACGCCTTGAGTCGGCATACCGGCCGGCGTGGCGTTCGAAGGTGGCCTTTCGTCGCAGTGGTCGGAAGAAGCTCATCGGGTAGGACGGTCATCCGTCGAGCCGCCCGTGAGCGGAGCCGGAGGGCACGGGATTAGATTTCGATCTTGAGCGCTACGTAGGGGACCAGGGGCAGCTGGTCCACGCGGCGTTGCGTGAAGAGGTCGAAGTAGAAGAGGTTTTGCCGATCGTAGAGATTGATGGTGCCGCCCTTGAGGGTGAGGGCCGCCGCGTCCCATTCGAAGGTGCGCTTTACGCTGACGTCCAGGCGGTGGTACACCGGGAGGCGAGCCCGGTAGGGCTTTTCGTAGAGCAGGCGCGGTGTGCCGTACGCCTGGGGAGATTCGGTCAGTTCGCGAAGCCGCAGAAAGGAATCGAACCCAAACGGCTTGGTGTAGGGGAGGCCCGAGCCCATCTGCCATCGCAGGTCGGCGACTGCCACTCCGAGATCGGTACTCACCACCGCATTAACCTCGTGACGGCGGTCGTGGGGCGGATGGTAGTTCTGCACAGCGGTATTGAACCACGTCCCGAAATTCTCCTGTGTCGCCGTGTACCGGGTCCAGGTGTAGCCGTAGCTAAGATAGGTATAGAGAGATCCGCGTTGGAACTCCACCCGCACGTCGGCACCGTAGCTGGTCCCCTCGGCAGACGCCAACTCGGTTGTGAAGCGGGCCACTGGGCTCCAGGCCGGGACGGCAAGGTTCCCGAGGTCCTTGTAGTAGCCTTCTACGGTGAGGCCAACCGGGCCGATCTGCTGACGCCAGCCCAGAATTGCGTGCAGGGCCGAGGGGCGATTCTGATTGAGTGGGGCTGGGACCCAAGCGGTAAAGACCGAGCCCAGGTCCCGTTCGTCGGTGAGGCCCACGACCGTCTGCCGGTAGTAGCCGACCGCGGCGTTCAATTCCTGCTGCTCGTTCCCGAACGGCTGCCAGCTGGCGCGAAGCCGCGGTTCGAGGGTTAGTCCGAAGTCAAATGGAATGGTTACGGCAAGACCGGGCTGGAGCTCCACAGTGGATCCGAGAGGAAAGGTGCCCTCCAGATATCCATTCACGGAAATCCAGTCCTCATTACCCGCTTCAAACCCCTGGAATTTTTCCCCGAGGGCGTAGCTCATCTCGTAGAGGTGGAGCCGGAGGCCGCCCTGGATGTCGCCGAGCGTGCCCAAGGGACGAGATATGTCGATCTTCGTTGCGAGATCGAAGAGGTTGGCTTCTCGTTCCGGGTCACTGGATTTGCCCACCGCGTTTTGGACGTAGGACGTGTTGAGGCTCACGTCGAGCAGGGCCGACGATCCAGGGCTAACCCCCGTGCACCGTCCCCCGATCGCGTAATTGGACCATTGAAACACGTCACTCGACGCAGGATCAATCAGGCCCCGGTCGTAGGTGTGCAACCCCGTGAGCCCGCAGCGGCCCGTCTCGAACGTGTTTTGTAGCTTGACGAACTGATCGTTGAAGCGCAACGGCTGTTCTTGGCCGAGAAGCGTGGGCGCGGTGCGCTCGATCTGCGAAAAGCGTGTGGAAGCGAGCAGTGAAACGCCGTCGTCGGTCAACGGTCCCTCGGCGCGAAGTCCAGTCATGAGTGGACTCGCAGTCACGGCTGCCTCCAGGTGCTCGCGATTGCCGCCCCGCATCTGCACGTCGATCACCGAGGAGAGGCGACCGCTGTACTGTGCGGGGAAGCCGCCCGCGTAGATTTCGGCATCAGAGATCAATTCCTGGGGAAAGGTAGAGTAGAAGCCGACCACGTGAAACGGCCGGAAGACCTGCATTTTGTCCATCAGGATGAGGTTCTGATCCGGGGTGCCGCCCCGAATGAAGAGCTGGCCCCCTTGGTCGCCCACCGACACGATGCCGGGCATCGACTGAAGGTAGCCGGCCAGGTCCCCACTGACGGACGGCGTTGGGACTCGTGCTAGGTCCTCCGGGGCGATCTGCTGCCGACCGGCCTCCTGCGTCGTTGCGCCCTCTCCTTTCCGGGTTACGACGACATTGTCGAGCGTTTGCTCGGCGGCTCTCAACTCGACGGTACGCGTGACCCGCGGTTCTTCTCCCGAGAGCTGGAGGGTGTCGCGCCGGGTCTGGTAGCCCACGAAGCTCACGTTTAGGGTGTATCGACCGGGGGAGAGGCCGGAGAGGCGGAAGAAGCCATTGTTACCCGCCGCTACGCCCGTCGGGGACGGATCGGCCTCCACCTGCTGAACCACTACGTTTGCTCCCCTCAGCGGTTGTCCCGTTTCGGCGTCTACTACGAAGCCACGGAGGGTGACGTTGGGGACCTGAGCGGCCGTTAGCATCGGAGCTGCCAGCGCCAGGACGAATGTCGAGAACGCGATACAGAGGACGCTGAAACGGGGTTGTCTCATGGAACAGCAGGAGGCAGCGAAGAAGCGATCGTTATGTCGGAAGGGGAGTTATTCCTCGTACGGATCCACAATGAGGGTATCGGTCGCAATGCCGCCGAGAAGACCTACGCCGCCCTCCACGTTCGACGCTACGGTCGGTAGCAGGTCCATTTCCGGATCGAGTCCCATGAAATCGGGCCAGTCCGGTCCGCCGGCTGCTACGATCATAGAGATGGTTTTTGCTTCTCGGTCTTGAGTAGAAGGAGGAGGCATGCGGCACCAGTCGTTGTCGTATCCCGCTCGGGCCTGGAAGACCCCCTCATCCACCTCGGACGCTTCGGAGAGAGAATCGAAGCTCCACCGGCCCTCCGGCGCGACCATGTCGTAGACGGCTTTCACCGCCACGAGGCGTTCAGTATTTTCCACGCGGAGGACGGCCTTCCGGTCGCTGCCCTCGTCCGGGCTTTCGCAGGCCGGGCCCAGCCATGGGGTGTCGCAGCTCGGGAAGCAGTCTTGCACCGGCCGCACCACCGTCGTTCTCGGACGGCGAGGCGTTGTCGTTTCAGCTCGGCTAACGGCCCCGTTCGGCCCCTCGACGACGAGCCGGTAGGTCGTGTTCGGGGCGATGTCCGCTGTGGTGTAGAAGTTGTGAGCGGTCGCGTCGCCGAAGAAGTGAACGAGAGAGTCTTGGAGCGTGACCGTCTCGTCGGTGGCTACATTGGTAAGCTGTACGGTGACGTTCAGTGTGGGAGGCGCCTGGGTTGCCTGTCCGTCGCGAAGCTTCTCGACGCGGATAAACTGGGTGTCGGCGGTGACGTTGAGGTATCCGAAAATGGAGTAATGCTGATCATTTTCCTGAAAGGGATCCACCGTCGGGTCACACCCAATGAGGACACACGTCACAACTGCGAGGACGAGACGACACGCCGCATGCTTCATACAGAACGCTGAAGGAATCGGGGACTGTTTGTGAGAGACCATCCCCCAACTAAGAAAGAGGAATGCTGATGTCAAGCAGCGGAGCAATCGGTTCATTTCGAGGAGGGGACGTCAGTTCTCAGAATACATTGTGACTGTATCCGTGGCGATGCCGCCCACGAAGCCTACCCCTCCGTCCACGTTCGAGGTCGTTCCGGGGATTAGAGGAACCGAGTCGTCGAGCGCCAAAAATTTCGGCCATTGCGAGCTTCCCGCCGCCACTATCACCTTGATCTGTTCGGGCACCTGAGGATCGGACATCTGGCAGAGATCATCAACGTAGGGAATGCGGGCCTGGACCACGTCCGTTCCGATGTGGAGGGTATCTGCGAGGTGTCCGAACGTCCGAATGGGCCCCACATCATATAAGACCTTCACGCCCACGATTCGAATATCTCCGCGAAAGGACAAGACCGCGTTGGGACTGGTGCGGTGGGGATCGTCGCAATTCAGCTCCGAAATTGCGTCGCGGAAGACGGGGATGTGCACGGACGGGTTCGGCACGGCATCAGGAATGTCGATCAGCGCTCGGCTGGCCTCACCGCTTGGCGTGCGCACCGTTAAGCGATAGGTTGTCCCCAGCTCGATGTCTTCTGTCGTGTAGAAGTTGTGGGCCGTCGCCCGGTCGAGATACTGGAAAAGCGAATCCCGAAGAGGATGAGAGTCCTGCGTCGCGAGGTTCGTGAGCTGCACCGTTGCGTCGAGTGTAGCCGGAGCACGGGTCAACATGCTGTCGCGAAGGGGCTCTACCCGAACGAATTGGGTGTCGGCCGTTGCATTGAGGAAGCCAAAGAGCGAGTAGTGCCGGTCGTTTTCCTCGAAGGTATCCACTGTGGGATCGCATCCTACGACAAGAAGGAGAAAGGCGACCGACAAGAGAATCGGGTGTGGGGGAGGCAGAAGGTCTCCTTGATCGGGAGCGTTTGGCTGTGGACCGACCGTGCGCGTCACGGGAATTTGTACCTCTTTGGAAATGCCAGCCACTCAGGCATTCCCTCAGCTAAGACAGAATACAGTCAATTTCAAGGTGGAACCCCTTCCAGTTTTGTCGTTCGGCCTCTCGCGAGGGGGCTCCGTACCGTTGTTGGCGGCCGTCCCCTCGAAGGTTCCGTTATTGACACCGTCCCGAATAGGTGCTTGATTGTAGGGTGGAGGATTCATTTCCGGCTGTTCCGTTTTTGCCCTCCGTAGGGGCTTTCTTTTTGTCAGCTGTTTTTCGCCATGTCCGACGACGAACCGACCAACGACCTGTCTCTTTCCCTACGGGAATTGCGCGACCACCTTCAGGCCTTTCAGGACGACTACCTGGCGGAGAAAAGCGACGAGACGGTGGGGACGTACCGCCGCTCGCTCAACAGCTTCGAAAAGTGGTTTGTGCAGGAGAACAACTTCCGGTTTACGGAGGACGACGTGCGCGACTACAAGACGTACCTCATGGAGGAACGGGAACTGAGTCAGGTGTCCGTTTCCACCTACCTCACGGCGCTTCGCCGCTTCTGCCAGTACCTCACGGACATTGGCGAACTCACCGAGAATCCGGCGACGGGGGTAAAGGGCAACCGCCGTCCCGATTCTCACTCCCGCTCGGTGCTTACCGAGCAGGACATTGAGGCGCTCGAAGAGGTGCTGGGCACCGCCACGGCCATCGACAAGCGCGACAGGGCCATCGTCTACCTGATGTTGTACGCCGGGCTGAGCGAGATCGAGATCGTGCGCGCCAACGTGGAAGACCTAGAGCACACGCTGATGGGGCCGGTGCTGCGCGTGCAGGGCAAGGGGCGCACGGTGAAAGACCAGGAGGCGCCCCTCGACCCCCCGGTGTTGGAAGCCGTGGAGGAGTACCTCGACACGCGCGACGACGTGCACCCCGAGGATCCGCTGTTCGTCTCGCACGGCCATCGCTCCGACGGCAAGCGCCTGAAGACGCGCTCGGTTCGCAGCCGCATCAACGGCTACCTCAAGAAGGCCGAGATTAAGCGCAAAGGAGTGTCGCCCCACAGCCTCACCCACACGGCGGCCCTCATCTGGCTCAACGACGGCATGCCGCTCGACGAGGTGAAGCAGCGCATGCGGCACGGCACCCTCGACACCACCATGATCTACTACAAAAAGCAGGGCCTCCTGAAGCGGGATCCGGAGGAACTGGATGAGTTGACCTCTTGACGGCAGGGCGCGGTCTACGGACGGTTTTCTACCATAAACACACGAACGGCCCCAGAGACGCCCGGACGAATCCGGGGACTCTGAGGCCGTTTCGTATTCCTGGGGCGAATGTGCAGCGCCCGTCTCCTACAGGCTGAGGCTGAAGATGAAGTAGCTCCGCGCCAGGTACGGATTCACGTAGTACGACGCGCTGATGGGCAGCGAGAACGACTCGGTAATTTCGAGGCTCTTCGACGCCGACAGGCTCAACTTCGTGATGCCCGCGTCGGTGTCTGCATCCGTGCCGTAGTAGCCCGCACCGTCGTTCGGCGACCCGCCGAGTGCAAGCGAGAGGTCTACGTCCTCAACGCTGAAGGGCACACTGGCTTCCAGCCAGATTTCATTTTCGCCGTCCCGTCCGTAGGCGTTGATGGACGCGGAAAGAGAAATCGGCCCGCTGTAGCTGATGCCCGGTTCAATCACGTGCCCTCCGGGATCGCCGTAGTCAAAGTAGTTGTTCGCGCCGGTGGAGAAGTAAAAATCCGTGACGCTCAGAGAGAACGTCCCGGCGGAAGTTTCAAATGCATAACTCGCGTACAGGTCATTCTCGTTTACTCCGGCGCCGGAAATTGGGCTCATCTCGAAAGAGCCCCAGGCGCCAACCGTAAATCCGCCGGACGAGAACGAGAGGCTGGGTTGAATGGCGGCTGCGTCGCCAAAGTCCACCCCCCGCCAGACGTATCGGCTCGCGACACTGGCGCCGAGGTCGAAGGACTGAGCCTGGACGGGCGTTGCCATCAGGCTTCCGAGGCAGAGGGCGAAGAGCGGAAGGAGGAGGGTGCGCGTGAACTTTTTCATAAACGAGTACAATTTGTGTTCGATCGTGTGATTAAGTCGTCCGCGACGTACAGACGTAGAGTGGCGGACGTGTAGCATTCGAGGGCGGAGGGGCTTCCGGTCGTGCAGGAGCGAAGCACCTCCCGGTCCCGGTCTCAACTCTTCGAGACCCCTCGTGTGGCGCTGTCCCTTCCGGGCCGGGAGGGCCCCGACCCGGAAGGATACACGCCAGTGAGAGACTGTGAGAAGAAGAGGCTATGTGGTGGGCGTTTGTGCGGCTTCTTCCTCGTCGTTCATGCCGAACTCCGGATAGGCCTCCACGTCGTGCTCCAGCCGGTCGAGGCCGAGGTCTTCGTCTTCGATCCGCAGTCCACCCACCAGGCTGTCAGCGATGGAGAAGACGACGTAGCTCACGGGGAACGTCCACAGGAACGCCGCCGCGATGCCGATGGCCTGCACTCCAACCTGCGAGGCGCTGAAGCCGGCAGAGTCGAAGAGGCCTGCGGCGAGGGTGCCCCAGGCACCGCACACGCCGTGCACGGCAATCGCGCCTACCGGGTCGTCTACGAACGTTTCCAGGGCGCGGGTCGCGTACACGACGATAGCGCCTGCGATCAGCCCAGTGAGGATGGCGAACGGTCCCGTCAGGTTGGCACAGCCGGCCGTGATGCCGACCAGCCCCCCCAGTACGCCGTTCAGGGTCATGGTGGCGTCGGGCGTGCCGGTGTCGATCCACGTGATGGTCATGGCGCCCACTGCCCCGGCGCCGGCCGCGAGGAAGGTGTTCATCGCGATGAGGGCGATGGAGGTCGAGCCGGCGGTTGTCGATCCGGCGTTGAAGCCGAACCATCCGAGCCACAGAATGAACACGCCCAGGGCCGCGAGGGGGAGGCTGTGTCCCGGGATGTTGCGCGGTGTGCCGTCCTCTGCGTACTTGCCCACACGGGGGCCAACCACGAGCGCACCGGCCAGGGCCGCCCAGCCACCGACACTGTGCACCACGGTGGACCCAGCAAAGTCAATGAATCCGAGCGCTTCCATCCACCCCGATCCATTGAACAAACCGCCCCAGAACCACGCGCCGGAAATCGGATAGATCAGCCCGGTGATTGTTACCGAGAAGATCAGGTATCCACTAAATTTGATGCGTTCGGCCACTGCGCCGCTCACGATTGTCGCCGCCGTCGCCGCAAAGACCGCCTGAAAGAAGTAGAAGGCATAAACCCACGTCGTCGGCTGGTCGCCCGTGCCGGTCAGGAAAAACCCGTCGGTGCCGACGAGCCCATTCCAGCTGGTGCCGAACATCAGGCCGAAACCCACGCAGTAAAAAACGAGCGCGCCCGCGGACGCGTCCATAACGTTCTTCATGATGATGTTGACCGCATTCTTCGCGCGGGAGAAGCCGGCTTCCAGAAGGGCGAAGCCCGCCTGCATGAAGAAGACCAGCGCCGCTGCGAGAATGGTCCAAACGTAGTCCAGGTTCGTTTGCACGTCCGAAGCGGCCTGCGGGAGGGCCGGGTCGGCAGGGTCCGGGGCGGGCACCGCCCCCGCCCCCGCCGGGACGAGCAGACATCCGATAGCGAAGAGTACTGACGTGAACGTGCGCATTCTGTAGGTCACGATTTTTTGATATTGAGCCGACGATTGCGCCAGTAACTCTAGTGTAACCTTGCCAAAACCGCAAAAAATCGGTTGTTAAAAAGCGCTCCCAAAATTATTGGAACCGCTTCCGAGGTGCCTTTTCACAAAATAACAACAATGATTAATCTTGTAGGCGGGATATGCAGAAGAAATTTGTCCTCCTGTGCTTTGGGACAGGAAGTGTTGGGGAGGGAGTAAATTTTTTGCAGCCCATTGGTCCACACGAGGGAAGGCCTGATACGGACGCCGACGGTCAATGGCGGGGCCAACTCCTTCGAAAAGGGGGCTATGCGCCGTCCAGAACCGAATCCGTCCAACGGGATGCCGACGGATCCGTCGGATTGTACATTGGGTCTCCGGAGGAGCAGCGAATTAATACATTGCTTCCGAGCGTACGTCCGCGTGGCGACGCATGTACTCGACCATGTTCGGCGCGTAGTCGGGGAGGCGGGGGCAGGTAATGTTTGTGTCCGCGAGGGCTGCCTCCGTATTGCTGTTGTCGTAGCGCGAGGGATGGTCGAAATAGTCGATGAGCTCCGGCGCGATCCCGAGATACTGTCCAACTCCCGTACTCATGAGCCCACGGGCAATGCCGGACGGGACGGGCACGTACGCCACCCGTTTGTTGAGCAGAGTGCTAAAGAGCTCCAGAATGGCCTGGGTCGTGAGTGGGTGCGGATCTGTGAGGTGAAACACGGTGTCCACCGCGTCCGCCTGGCCGAGAAGAGCGGTCATGGCCTCGATGGCAAAGTCGACCGGGATCAGGTGTACCGGTTCCGTGCCGGACCCGATGCGGGTCATGAGCGTGTAGCGCGGCAGTTGCTGCAGGGCGTGGAGTACGAAGTACGGCCCGTCAAACTTGTCGGTCTCGCCGGTGGTCGAATCCCCGACTACGATGCTCGGTCGAAAAATCATCGTCGGGATCTCGTCCATTCGGTCCTGCACGAGGACCTCGGCGTGGTACTTCGTCTCTTCGTAGAAATTTTTGAATCCGGCGTTGTGGAGGAGCTCGTCCTCGTAGAGGGTGCCCGTGCGGCGTCCGGAGACGTAGGCGGTACTCACGTACCCGAAACGTTCCAGGTGGGGGCAGTGGGCCAACAGGTCGAGGACGTGGCGCGTGCCGTCCACATTGACGCGCCAGCCCACGTCCCGCGGAATGCTGAGGTCGTAGACGGCGGCGAGGTGGCACGCCATCGTGATACGGGTGCGCACCTCGTCGTACTGATTCCCAAGGCCCAGGTCCGGTGCCGTAATGTCCCCACGAAAGATCGTGGCTCGGTCGGTGAGGCCGAGAGTGTGAAGCACCTGCCGGGTCTCCGTCTCAAATTTGGGCTGGACGAGGAGGCCGACCGGCACGTCGGGCTGCTGGGCGGCGAGCGAGCGGAGAAGGCGCGTCCCGAGAAAGCCGGGGACGCCGGTCAGGAAGATCATGTCCGGTGTGGAGTAGAGGATACGTTATATAATAATGGGTACGGGCGCTCCCGTGAGCGGCCAAACCGAGTCTACGCTCCGGATTCCGGAGTGCCTCTTTCCCGATACGTGTATAATTCTGTAAAGATGAATTTGACTGCGACGATACACGGTCTCCATCTACAGCGTGAGATTGTTTACGTACGTTCTCACGGATCGGTAGACCCATGGATATACAGAAAAGGGAACTCGGTCGTTGCGGTTGGCGGGCGAAGGCAGGAGCTCAGAACCTGTTCCAATTTACGATCGCCTCCAC
>JAHENZ010000236.1 GCA_018609755.1 Salinivenus sp.
ACGTGATGCGGGCGGCGGCGCAGTTGCCAGGCGGCGATCAAAACGACGTCGCCGTGGAAGATGTCGACAACGATGGAAATCTCGATGTACTCATTCCAGGAGAGAATACGGGGAGAAGTTCATCTTCCGCCCTATATTACGGAGACGGAAATGGAAGCTTCACGAAAGCCCCCCTTAATCTCGTAAACGTTCGATACGGCTCGGCTACCATCGCAAATCTCGACAATGAGGACCCAAAGGAGCTGATTATTTCCGGTTCATCGCCAAATGCGGGGGGCATAGCGGGGGGCGTAACCCGGGTGTACATGAATGACGGTTCGGGATTTCAGGAAACGACCCCACTTCCGTCAGACAAGTTCTACACCATCTTGGCTCGTGACCTCGTGGGAGACGACAACCTGGATCTGTTCCTCGTGGGGGGACGGGACGTGAATTCCGATTACGCAGCACGGCTATACGAGGGCCACGGAGACGGGACATTTACGGAAGTCCAAGATATCGGGATCACAGAGACTGAAAAAGGAGATGCAGCCATTGCGGACGTGAATCGAGACGGGCACCAGGATATCCTCATTGCCGGATCGGCTGTTGAAAATCGAGGAGGAGGACAATACCGTTCCATAGAGGTAACAGAATTATATTATGGAGATGGAGCCGGAAACTTTTCGAAGGCCAACGCGAATCTCCCAGGCATGTGGGGAAGCTCGGTTGCAGTGGCTGACGTCGCCGGTGATGATCATCTGGATCTCTTACTGACTGGCAACCACGATGACAACCAGGAGTTTGCTGCCCTTTATGTGGGGGACCAGAACGGCAGCTTTACGAAGGCCAATGCTGGCCTCACGGGATCGTGGTATGGATCGGCGTCCATCGCAGACGTCGTGGGCTCGGATGCGAAGGACCTCCTTCTTACAGGAAATGGAATGGCCACGCTGTATGAAAACGAAGGCAGCAAGACCTTCAACTCGGTCGACGCGGGACTTTCGGGCGTGTACGCTAGTTCCGCCGAGATCGCAGACTTCGGGGGGGATGGTGACCCCGATCTGTTCGTAAATGGGGCACATCCTGTCGTGGGCAATGCTACGAAAGTCTACGTGCATCGAACGAACCAGTCGCCTCCCAACCAGGCGCCGCGGTTTGATCATCGCTTTGGCGACCAGGTCATGGCGCCGGGCCTGACGCTAAATAAAATCATAGAAGCGGGGGACCCTGACGGGGATCGGCTCTCCATGTCCCTGGCACAGGGCGGGGCCAACAGAACCATCGATCACGCAGGAAACGGCGTCGGGAAGGTCACCTTTACCCCACAACGCAGCGATGGCGGGACGACCGTCAACTTGACGGTGGAGGCTACCGAGACGGCCGCATCGGCCCGATCGGCCTCCTACCCGGTATCTGTCGAGGTGCCCCCCTACGTCGCCGCCGTATCGAATCCGTTTCCGGGCCGTGAACAGGCCGCCGTCGCGACTGCGGATGTGGACGGCCAGCATGGGGCGGATGTGTTACTCACAGGGGACGGGTCGAGTGACCCGGCGGCGGACCTCTATCTGCGTCAGTCGGACGGGTCCTTTTCGAAGGCCTCATCCTCCTCGACCATCGATGGGGTTCAGAATGGAGACGCTGTCTTTGCCGACATTCTCGGGACGAGTCACCTGGATCTCCTTGTGGCCGGTTCCGGATCGGCGACTCTTTACGAAGGCGATGGGACCGGATCGTTTACCGAGTCCAGCGTCTCCTCGACCCTGACTGGAGTCGACTACAGTGCCGTGGCGGTTGGAGATGTCGACGATGATTCGCGGACGGATCTCCTCATTACGGGCAACGACGGCTCGGACCCATCCACGACGCTCTACCTCCAGGAATCGGCGGGGTCGTTCTCGGCGGCGTCGGTGTCGCTGCAAGGAGTTGAACATGGGGCGGTGACGATTGCGGACATCACGGGCACTAACGACCCGGACCTTCTTGTGACGGGCGAAGGGCCGAACTTCGACTCGAAACATGCCCTCGTCTACGAGGGTGACGGCACCGGCTCGTTTTCTGAAGCCCCGTCTGTTTCCTCAACCCTAACCGGGGTGAACCGAAGCACCGTCGAGACCGACGATGTTGATGACCAGCACGGCGTAGACCTTCTCGTTGCTGGAGACGACGGGTCTGGGGGCTCCGCAACCCTGTACCTACAGGAATCTGACGGTTCATTTTCGAAGGCCTCGGCGGGTCTGTTCGGGACCGAGAACGGTTCGGCCTCGATCGCGGATGTGACTGGAAATGGTCACTCTGACATCCTCCTCACCGGGGACAATTCGGCTGCGCTTTATGAGGGGGACGGGACGGGGGCGTTTGCGAAGCGGACGCTCGGGTTGGCCGGAGTGAATTGGTCCGCCTCGTCGATCGTCGATCTCGTCGGCGACGACGAGCTGGACTTACTGGTGGCGGGCGACGGGACGACGTACCTCTACGAGAACCTCTTCGCCAATCCCCTCCCGGTCGAGCTGGCAAGCTTCGACGCCGCGACCGAGAACGGACAGATCCACCTTTCCTGGACCACTGCCTCGGAAACAAACAACGCCGGATTCGAGGTGCAGCGTCGCGCGTCTGAGGACTCCGGGTGGGCCACGCTCGGCTTCGTGGACGGCTCCGGCACGACATCCTCGCCGCAAACCTACCGGTTTACCGACGCGGACCTGCCGTACGACGCCGAGGCGGCGACGTATCGGCTCCGACAGGTCGACACCGACGGCACGACGCATCTCAGCAAAACCGTTACCGTGGAGCGCGGGGCGCCGGAGGCCCTTCGGCTCCTGAAAACAACCCCGAACCCGGCGCGTCAGCAGGCGACGGTGCGCTACGCGGTGCCGCAACGCCGGTCGGTGACGCTTCGCCTCTACGACGTGCTGGGGCGGTCGGTGCGAACGGTTCGGCCCGGCCCGAAGAAGGGACGCCGAGAATTGCAACTGGACGTGTCGGATCTGTCGAGTGGAACGTACTTCCTGCGGCTTCAGGCCGGGGCCGAAACGGAGACCCGGCAGTTGACCGTCGTGCAGTAATCCTACTGCAACGGATTGTCGTCCCGGCTCCCTCTGAACGAAATGGACGCCCCCGCACCGACTGTATCGAGAAATTGGAGCGTTTTAATTTATCGAACCCTCCATTATCCTGGTTTTATGTGAGGGGTGCGATCAAGATGTGTGTCAACGCCGGTTCTTTCTTGAGAGAACGACGGTACAGTATGGCAGCCGATTGGGTCGACGCTCGGGCTTCTGAATACGCGGGTGCAGTTATGGCCGCGCTTCTCGTGCTGGCGGGCCTCCCAATGAACGGATGGGCCCAACAGTCCCCCAATCCGTTTCTGCTCGACCACCAGCCCAAAGAGGCCACAATCCCCGAGCACGAATCCTACGACGAGCCCGGCGGTCCTGCGGGCGTCACGGTGCGCGTGCAGACCGAGGACACCCTGGCCCGCGTCTCGCGCTACCTCTACGGCAACAACATCAACCCGTACATCGGGGACATCCACCAGGAGGAAACGCTGATCGAGCACGTCACCAGGCTGTCGCCGAACGTCATTCGCCTGCCGGGCGGCAACCTCAGCAACGTCTTTTTCTGGAACGCGTCGCCAGGCAACTTGCCGCCGGGCGTGCCAGACTCGCTGGTCGACGGCGACACCGGCGAAAAGTATGAACTGTCCCCCTGGCACGGGCGCTCCAGCTGGTCGCTGGACATCGACGGCTTCTACGAGTTCATCGAGCAGACAGACGCTACGCCGATCATATCAGTCAATTACAGCTACGCGCGGTACGGCAAAACCGAAAATCCGGTGCAGCAGGCCGCGCACTACGCCGCCGAGTGGGTGCGCTACGACAACGGCCGCACCACATTCTGGGAAATCGGCAACGAAAACTACGGCACGTGGCAGGCGGGCTACCTCATCGACACCACCAGCAACGAGGACGGGCAGCCGCGCCGGATCAACGGGGAGCTCTACGCCCGGCACGCGGAGGTCTTCATCGACTCGATGCGGGCAGCGGCCGAAGAGGTGGGCACGGAGATCTACATCGGGACGCAGGTGCAACTCAAGGAGCCGCCGAGCTACGAGCCGAGCGTCATCCAAAACTGGACCGAACGGTACTTCGAGGGGACAAATGGGAACGCTGACTTCTTCATTCACCACGACTATTTCACGGACTACCAGACGGACGCCCCGCCCTCACACATCTTCAACTCGGTGGACCGGCAGTTTAGCGCCATCGAGGACTACTACCCGGAGCAGATACAGGCGCACGGGGGAGAGGCGAAGCCCATCGCCCTCACGGAGTGGAATATCTTCTCGACGGGCTCGCGGCAGCAGGTCTCGAACGTGTCCGGCATGCACGCGTCGATGGTGCTGGGCCGACTGGCGGAAACGCCCGCCTTCGGCCTTGGCGCGCGCTGGAACGTGGGAAATGCCTACGACGGCGGCAACGACCACGGGATGTTCAAGGTGGAGGAGCAGTCGGAGCCGCCGGTGGGGGTGCCCCAGTGGAATCCGCGGCCGGACTACTTCCACATGTACTACTTCCAGCGCGTCTTCGGCGACCATTCCGTCCAGACCGACGTGGAGGGCGATGGGGTGCACGCCTACGGATCGGTCTTCAGCTCCGGCGAAGCAGGAATTGTCGTGGTAAATACGTCGACCTCGCCGCAGGTCGTCGAGATCGTCCCCGAAGACTACGGCGTGGGCGATCGCTACTACTTCTACTCGCTGGTGGGGGGCGAGGACAATCCGCCGTTCTCCGGCCGCGTCCACGTCAACGGACGCGAACCAGACTACGACCGCGGCGGCCCCATCAGCCAACTGGACTCGATTCCCGCCCGCTCGTCCCCCACCCAGGACGGCATCCGACTCCGGTCGCCCGCTCACTCGGCGCAGTACGTTCTGCTCGACCACACGCCCGGCGGCACTATTGGCCAAAGCGAACCGCCCCCGTCCGAATTTTCCCTCGGCAAGAATGCCCCCAACCCCGTCGCCGGCGAGACGCGAATCGCGTACGACCTGAAGACCTCCGTTCCCGTCACGCTCCGCATCTACGACGTGCTGGGGCGCGAGGTCACGACGCTCGTCAACCGCCGCCAGCCGGCAGACGACTACCGGGTGACGTGGGAAGGCACGGACGCGCAGGGCCGTCCAGTGAGCAGCGGCGTGTACTTCTACCGACTGCAAGCGGGCTCGTACTCGAAGACGCGAAAGATGGTCGTGGTGCGGTAGCAGAACCGGTTTGCGGTCGACCCCGAGGCATTCTAAACTGTCGGTCCCGTTTCCCCCAAAAGCCCACTGCCATCGCACAAATCGCCCCCCGTCGCATGTCCCTCCGCCCCCTCCTTCTCTTACTCCTCCTGATTCTCTCCGGCTGCGCCTCCGGCCCTACGGCCGACCTCGTGCTCAAAAACGGCACGGTGGTGACGCTCGACGACTCGCACGGCACCGTCGACGCCCTCGCCGCCGCGGAGGACACGATTCTGGCCGTTGGCTCCACGGCGGATGTTGAGACGTACGTCGGCCCGGACACCCGCGTGATTGACCTAAACGGACGCATGGCGATGCCCGGCTTTATCGAGGGCCACGGCCACTTCATGGGCATGGGCGAGGCGCAACTGCAGCTCGACCTGCTGGGAACGTCGTCCTGGGAGCGGATTGTGGCGATGGTGGACTCGGCCGCAGCGGCCGCTACGTCGTCGATCTGGATCGAAGGCCGTGGCTGGCATCAAGAGAAGTGGAGCGAAACGCCCGACCGCATGGTCCGCGGCTTTCCCACAAACGCTCGCCTCAACGAGGTGGCGCCGAACACGCCCGTCTACCTGACCCACGCGAGCGGCCACGCCGCCATCGCCAACGACGCCGCTCTGGAGCGAGCGGACATTGGACCGGACACGCCGGATCCGGACGGCGGCACGATTGTGCGCGACGCGCAGGGGCAAGCCACCGGCGTGCTTCTGGAGAATGCCGAAGGACTGGTGCAGGACACCATCGAGCAGTCGCGGAGCGACCGGTCGCCGGCAGAGCAGCGGGAGCGGCGCAAGAAGCAGGTCCGCCTGGCCGCTGAGGAAGCCCTTGCGCACGGCGTCACGAGCTTCCAGGATCAGGGGGCCTCGTTCGAGACCATCGAATTGTACCGCGAAATGGCCCGAAACGACAATCTCGGCATTCGGATGTACGCGATGGTTTCGCAGAATGAGGTGACGCCAGAGACGCGAGACTCTCTTGCCGCCCTCCGTACGGTCGGCGCCGCGAATCACCACTTCACGGTGCGCTCGATCGGGGAAGTCACGGCGGACGGGGCGCTCGGCTCCCGTAGCGCCTGGATGCTCGAGCCCTACGATGATGCCCCAAACGAGACCGGCATCAACGTCACGCCGATGGACCGCATCCGCGAGATTGCCGAGATTGGGCTCGCGGAAGACTACCAGATTGCCGTGCACGCCATCGGCGACCGGGCCAACCGGGAAACGCTGGACCTCTACGCCGATCTCTTCCAGCAGCAAGAGGTAGATGGAAATTCGCTGCGATGGCGCATCGAGCACGCCCAGCACCTGCACCCGGACGACATTCCCCGATTCAACGACCTTGGGGTGATCGCCTCCATGCAAGCCATCCACGCCTGCTCCGACGCGCCCTACAATTACCAGCGGCTCGGGGCCGAGCGGGTGGAGCAGGGCGCGTACGTCTGGCGCACGCTCTGGAACGACGGAGCGGTGGTCGGCAACGGGACCGACGTGCCGGTCGAGGCAATCGACCCGCTGGCGAGCCTCCATTGCACCGTCACGCGGCAGGTGCCCGGCACGGACTCCTCCTTCACCGAAGAGGAAACGCTGTCGCGACGACAGGCCCTGGAGTCGTACACGATAAACAACGCCTACATGGCGTTCGCGGAAGACGAAAAAGGCACCCTCACCCCCGGCAAGCTCGCCGACGTGGCGGTGCTTTCCAATAACCTCCTGGAAATCCCCACGGACAGCATCCGAGAAACGACCGTAGATTACACGATTGTCGGGGGGACGGTGGTATACGAGCGGGAATGATTTTACTGGAATGGTGGAAACGTCACCGGGGGGTGGGAGATACCTTCTCTTCCGTATTGTCTCTCTTTCTCCCAACCCTCCTGATTGATGGACGCGGTCTCCGCCAATTCCGTTCAGCCCGCTGACGTTCGCGAACTGCTGTCGAGACACCTTCTCACGAAAGGGATGATGCCCCTGGTGCTCGACATGGACGAGAGCCAGGGCGTTCGGCTCCGCGACGAAAAGACCGGCCGCTCGTTCATCGATCTCTTCGGGTTTTACGCCTCCAGCCCGCTCGGGATGAATCACCCGAAGATGACCAAAAATGCGACCTTCATGGAGCGGCTGAAGGACGCGGCGCTCAACAAGGTCACCAACTCCGACGTCATGACCGGGCACATGGCGCGGTTCGTCGATACGTTCGACCGCGTGGGCATTCCGGAGTATCTGCCGTACGCCTTCTTCATCTCGGGCGGGGCGCTGGCCGTGGAAAATGCCCTCAAGGCGGCCTTTGACTGGAAGGTGCGCAAGAATTACGAGAAGGGGTACCGGCGAGAAGTAGGCCACCAGGTGCTCCACCTGGACCACGCCTTCCACGGGCGCACCGGCTACACGATGTCGCTCACCAACACGGATCCGGTCAAGACGAAGCACTTCCCGCAGTTCGACTGGCCGCGCATTTCGACCCCGGCGGTTCAGTTTCCGCTGGACAACGACGAGGTGAACCGGGTCGCCGCCGAGGAGGAAAAAGCCCTCACCCAGGCCAAGCGGCACTTCCACGAACGAGAAGACCAGATCGCGGCCGTCATTCTGGAGCCGATCCAGGGCGAGGGCGGCGACAATCACTTCCGTCCCTCCTTCCTGAAGCGCCTGAAGAATCTGGCCCACGAGAACGACGCCCTCCTCATCTTCGACGAGGTGCAGAGCGGCGTCGGCATCACCGGCGATTTCTGGGCCCACCAAACGCTCGGCGTGCGGCCCGACATTCTCGCGTTCGGAAAGAAGGCACAGGTCTGCGGCATCCTGGCCGGGCGCAAGCTCGATGAGGTGGACGACCACGTCTTCCAGACCCCCAGCCGCATCAACTCCACCTGGGGCGGTAACATCGTGGACATGGTGCGCTTCGACCGCATCCTCGAAATCATGGAAGAAGACGCGCTCGTGGATCACGCAGGCACGGTGGGACAGCACCTCCAGGAGCGCCTGCACGAGCTCGCCGGTCAGTACGAGGCCGTGCAGAATCCGCGGGGCAAGGGCCTGATGTGTGCGTTCGACCTGCCCTCCCGGGCGTACCGCGACCACGTGAAGGAGCAAACCTACGAGGAAGGCGCGATCATTCTCGGCTGCGGGGAGAGCACGATCCGCTTCCGCACCCCGCTCACCATTACCACCGACGAGGTGGACGAGGGCGTGGCCTGCATCCGGCGGGCACTGGAGTCGGTGGCGAGCGAGCACGGCGCTCACGTTGCGGGCGGAGCCTAAAGCCCCCTTTTCATCCCGGTCGCCCCGAAACCCTTCCCCTGGGCTCATGTATTCATCGTACATCTACGATAAACGATAATGCATTCCTGATCGACTTCTTCGTCTGAGCTGCTATGAACGCTTCCGATTCTCGTCTTGAAGAAACTGCCTCTCCAAAGAATTCCGACGCGGCCGTCTGGCGCCCGTTCGTCGAAGGGCTCCGGTCGTTCATCAGGAGCCGCGTGCCCGCCGCCGACGCCGAGGACGTGCTCCAGGACACGTTGATTCGATTGCACGAGAATGCCTCGTCGCTCCGGGACGCCGACCGGGCCGAGGCCTGGGTGTTCTCCATCGCCCGGCGGGCCATTGCCGATTACTTCCGGCAGGAGGACCGGCGCCCGGTGGACACCACTGTGGACGACCCGACGGTCGAAACGGACCCGCCTCCCGAAAATCTGGCCCCGTACGAGGGCGACCACGACACTCACGAAGAGGTGCTCTCTTGGCTGCGGCCCATGGCCGAGGAATTGCCCGAGATGTACCGGCGCCCGCTCGTCATGGCCGACTTCGAAGGCCACACGCAGCAGGCGGTGGCGGACGAGATCGGGCTCTCCCTATCGGGCGCCAAGTCGCGCGTGCAGCGAGCCCGTACCAAGTTGCGGGAGATCTTGACGCGCTGTTGCGAGATCGAGTTTGGCCCCGAGGGACGGGCGGTGGCCTTTCGGCGGCGGGAGACAACCGCCTGCACCTCTTCTTGCAATTGAGGCATTCTCTCCTTCTAGACTCGGCAAAGGCTGCCGGCAGGTTCCACAAAAACGTTAAGCCGTCACGGTTTCAGGGCGCTCATACAGGGCCACGTGCCACAAGAAGGTCTTCACGTGATAGAACCGACGGAAGCCTGCCGACTGGATGGCCCGGTCCACTCCTTCGTGCAGATAGATGCGAAAATCCATGTCCTTCCACCAGCAGTAGAGGTCGGTAACCGGCTTTGCCCAGCGGAGAAACCAGCGCGTCCGGGGATACGTGACGCCGTACCACCGCGTAGCTTTGGCGGTCGAGGCCTGTACCAGCTCGTTCATGTGCGGGTAGCAGCAGATTACCCGATCCAGCGTCACGAGGTCGGCCTCCGGCAGCTCCGGTGCCAGGTCGACGAAATCCCCGTGTTGGAAGGTGGCGCGATCCGCCCGCCCACGGCGCCGGGTTTCATTTTCCGCCACCTCCAGGTACGCGGGCGAGGCCTCGACCAGCGTCGCCTCCGACACGCCCTCCGCCATCAGCTCATGCTGAATCATGCCGACGCCCCCGCCCACGTCGAGCAACGTCGCGGACGAGAGATCCAGCGTCCTCAGGCCGTCGATGAGGAGCCGAGTAGACTTGTTGGGAGGGCCGTCCTTTCTATACTGACGCAGCTCGGTGCGCGCTTTCTCATCGTTAAAGAACTCTCCAGCCTCTTGACAATGCCTGCAACACGTCATCGGAAACAGAGGGAATTGAGAGGAATGAGGACGATCCGTGGCTAGAGGCTCGTCAAAACGTGGGCCAAGGACAATTCTGAACGAGAGGACATCACCAGTCGATCCTGCGGAGCAAAACACCACTTCTGTGAGGAATGAAAGAACCAGTGCGTCTTTTTCGGCATTCGCCCGACTACCAGGGTGAACGAGGGAAAGAACCCGCTCTCGACGCACTTTTTCATTCAATGAGTTCCTCCCATGAACGAATGCACGTCATGCTGCGCGTGAAGGACCTCGACACCGCCACGCGCTTCTACTCCACCCTCTTCGAGACCGCCCCGACCGTTCAGAAATCGGACTACGCCAAATGGATGCTCGACGATCCACGCGTGAACTTCTCGGTGGCCGAGAAAGAGAACGAATTTGGCATCGAGCACCTGGGCATTCAGGCCGAAACGCCGGAGGAGCACGACGGGCTCCGCGAGCGGATCGGGCGGGCCGACGGGGCCGTGACGAACGAGGGTGAAACCACCTGCTGCTACGCCAACCCCGACAAGACGTGGGTGGCGGACGCACAGGGCGTGGCCTGGGAAGCCTTCCACAGGAGCGGGGAGGCGGACACGTATCGGGGCGACGACGCATCGGTCTGCTGCACGGAAGAGGCGTAGTACGGCCCTCATTGCTCTGGGCCCAATGGTGTGAAGTTGTTTTCGGAGGGATCGCTTGGTCGTACCCAAACGGCCAATCTGTTCCTGCTTCGTAGATTCGGCAATCACATTTTACGAAAATGGCTGCGTTCTTCCTGGTCCGGTGTCCATCCCGAAAGCCTTCGCGGATGGACGAAAAGGACATGGCTGGCAGAAAATGGCCTGAGGCCCGCGTGTGCTACACTGCAATTTCTCAAACTCGCCCGCGTCAATC
Organism: Salinivenus sp.; assembly: GCA_018609755.1. Taxonomy (GTDB): domain Bacteria; phylum Bacteroidota; class Rhodothermia; order Rhodothermales; family Salinibacteraceae; genus Salinibacter. The sequence goes on from JAHENZ010000236.1 coordinate 10,869, forward strand.
TAGATTGACATCGTCGTGCTCGGACATGAGAAATTTCAGTCGTTCCGCGCCGTCGGTCCTCCGGGCGGCCATTTTCTGAAGGCCGGAGGAGTCGATGAACGATTATTTTTGAGTTTCAACTGGTGAGACTCCCCCGGTCCGAGCAACTTCACACTGTTGCTCTGGGTCCCCAGACAAAGACGGCGGACGGCGGACCGCTGCCAAGAATTGCAGGCGGTCCGTCGTCTGCGGTCCGTCGTTGGTTTGAAAATACAGTTTAAACTACCCAATCAGCTCTGCCCACCGACCGAAGACCGTGCGTGCGGTCGAGCGCAATTTGTCTTCGTGCGTCAAGGCTGCGCGGCGAATGTCGGCACCGTCGAGCCCCTCCTCGGCCAGCTCGTCCTGGAAGGCCTTCGTCATCCACGCCACCGTCTTCGGTGTCACCTCCAGGTGAAAGAGGAGACCGTAGGCCGAGTCGCCGTACCGAAAGGCCTGATGCTCCGTCTGCGCCGAGCGGGCCAGGCGCGTCGCGCCATCGGGCATCTCGAAGACGTCGCCGTGCCAGTGGAAAGCCGTGAACGGATTCCCAATGTCTCGAAACAGCGGATCGTCCGCGGCAGCGTCGGTCAGCGTCACCTCGTCCCAGCCGACTTCCTTCTGCGGCCCCGATCGCACCTCGGCCCCAAGGACGTGGGCCAGCAGTTGACTGCCGAGACAGACGCCGAGCACCGGCCGGTCGCCCCGCAGTGCCTCTTCTACGAGCTCAAGCTCGGCCTGCAGATGCGGGCGATCCTCAATATCGTCCACGCCCATCGGTCCGCCCATCACAACGAGGCCATCGGCGTCGAGCGTGCCCGGCACCGGCTCATCCCGGAAGATGCGCACGGTTCGGTGCGATACGTCATGTTCGTCGAGCGCCTCGGCAATGGTGGCGGGCGGCTCGGGGCGAACGTGCTGAAGAATGAGAACGTCGGGCATACGTGCTGTACCGGACGTGATTCGTAAAATCGAGCGAGTGAGGCTCCGCGAGATCCGGAAAGGAACCGTGACGCGTGAATGCGTGATTGGGAACGAGACTTTCCTTTCGGTCAATAAGCAGACCTCGAAGTACACAAGTGTAACGATGCCTGTGGGTTTTTCTCCAAATAGAATCGGAGACGCGCATCAAAGGTTAGACCCTTTGTTCACGTTTTACGCATCACGTCCCATCGCCATGAAAGCCGTTCTGAATGATGCCGTCATTGCCGAAAGCGACGATACCGTCGTCGTCGAGGGCAACCACTATTTCCCCCCCGGGTCGCTGAACGAGGCGTACCTGACGCCGAGCGACCACCGAACGACCTGTCCGTGGAAGGGCGAGGCCCACTACTACGACGTAGAGGTAGACGGGAAACGCACGGATAACGCCGCCTGGTACTACCCGGATCCGTCCGACGAGGCCAGCCACATCAAGGACCACGTGGCCTTCTATACTTCGAAGGTGGAGGTGACGGAAGAAGCCGCGGTGTAAGAATTGCCGGATTCCCACCCGTTTCAGACACACCGGGACCGACCACAGGCAGGTGCACTTCACCCGGCCGTCCGAAACTCTCCCCCGCGACGGCTCGTGACCGATCGGGAACGCCTTCTGAAGTGCCACGGTAGAGACTCGCTCCCACCATCTACACCTGACCGACTGTCGAGATGTCCGATTCTATCACTGTTGCCGCCGACAAAGCAGAGACGTATGCCGACGCCCGCCGCCGGATCGACTCGCTGCTCGATGGCGAAACGGACTGGATTGCGGCAATGGCCACGGTCGCCTGCGAGCTCCACCAGTCCTTCGAGTATTACGACTGGACAGGCTTCTACCGCGCGGTCTCGGACGATCATCTGATCGTGGGGCCGTACCAGGGCCCGCACGGGTGCCTCCACATTGATTTCGACCGGGGCGTGTGCGGAGCGGCGGCTCGGACGCGAGAAACGCAGCTCTGGCCCGACGTGTCCGACGCACCGGACCACATTGCCTGCCAGTCGTCCACCCAGTCGGAAATCGTCGTCCCGATCACAACGCCCGACGACCGCCTGCTCGCCGTCCTGGACGTGGACTCCGACACCCTCGGGGTCTTCGACAATTCCGACCGGGAGCACCTGGAGGCGATCTCTCAGGCACTCGGCGAGCAGTTTGCAGAAACGGAGGTGCTATAGAGATACGTGAAGCGTGATCCGTGATGGAACGGCACTTTTGCATTCACGCCTCACGACTCACGCCTCACACACCGCTTCCCCTGGGCACGTCGCACTCGATCTATCCCCACCAGCCGAAGTATGAGCTCTTCCTTTCCCTGGATCCTGAAGATGGCGTGGCGCGACAGTCGGGGCAGCCGACAGCGTCTCGCCTTGTACCTCTCGGCGATGGTCCTCGGCGTGGCGGCCCTCGTGGCCATCCGCGGCTTCGGCGACAACATGAGCCGGACCGTCGACCAGGAGGCAAAGACGCTTCTGGGCGCCGACCTCCGGCTGGAATCCGAGCAGCCGTTCGACGACTCGACGGAGGTTCTGATCGACTCGATCGGCGGCACGCAATCGCGCCGCATCTCCTTTGGCTCGATGGCCGTCTTCCCCAAGAGCGGCGGCACGCGCCTCACGGCGGTGCGGGCGGTGGAGGGCGGCTTTCCGTTTTACGGCGCGCTTATCACCCGCCCCGACACCGCCTCTCAGGTGTACCAGACGGGGCGTCGGGCGCTCGTGTCCGGCACCCTCATGAACCAGTTCGAGGCCGAGGTGGGCGACTCCGTCCGCATCGGGGGCGTATCGTACCGCATCGCCGGCGAGATTCAGCAGGCGCCGGGCGAATCGTCGTTTAGTTCGGCGGCCCGTCCGCCCATTTATATTCCGAAGACGGAGCTCGACACGAGTCTCCTGAGTCGCGGCAGCCTGGCGGAGTACGAGGTCTACTTCAAATTTGAGGACGACCGCGACATCGACCAGCTCGTGAGCGACATTGAGCCGTTTGCGGAGCGGCGCGACCTCGACACCGACACCGTAGAGGAAGAGGCCGAGGACTGGCGGGAGGGCCTCGGCAATCTATATCGCTTCTTGAGCCTCGTGGGCTTCGTGGCACTGCTCCTGGGAAGTCTCGGGGTGGCGAGTGCCGTGCACGTGTACGTGCGGCAGCGTCTCGGCTCCATCGCGGTGCTGCGATGTCTGGGCGCATCCGCCGGGCGCACATTCCAAATCTATCTGGCGCAGGCCGGCGTGCTGGGCCTGCTGGGCGCGGGCACCGGCACCCTCATCGGTGTGGGTCTGCAGGCCTACGTGCCCCGATTGCTGGCGGACTTTCTGCCCTTCGAGGTGGCCTTCGGGATCTCGTGGACGGCCGTGGGACTGGGCTTTGGCGTCGGGGTCGGGGTGACGCTGCTCTTTGCGCTGTGGCCGCTGCTGGAGGTGCGGGGCGTCTCTCCGATGCGGGCGCTCCGCACGGACGTGGACCCAACCACGGGGGGATGGCGTGACCCAGCGCGGTGGGCGGTCGCAACCCTCATCGCGGCGGGCGTGACCGGCGTGTCGATCCTGCAGGCCCCCTCCTGGGAGATTGGGCTCGGCTATGCGGGCGGCGTGGCGGGCGTCTTCGGCGTGCTGGCGCTCGTATCGTGGGGCATCGTGACGGGGGTCCGGCGCTTCTTCCCCACCTCCTGGTCGTACCCGTGGCGGCAGGGCCTGGCCAACCTCTACCGCCCCCAGAACCAGACCACCGTGCTGATGCTGGCGCTCGGCCTCGGCACCTTCCTCATCGTGACGCTCTTCCTCACCCAGCAGACCCTCCTGGAGCAGATCAAGGTCACCGGGGGCGAAGGTCAGCCCAACCTCGTCCTCTTCGACGTGCAAAATGACCAGGCCGAGGGGGTGAAGGACATCGTCAACAATGCCGGGCTTCCGCTGATGGCCGACGAGCCGATCGTGACGATGCGCATGCACAGCGTGAACGGCCTCACCATCAAGCAGCTCCGGCAGGACACCACCCGGCGCGTCGACTGGGCGCACGAGCGCGAGTACCGCGCCACATATCGCGACCACCTTACCGACAGCGAGACGATCATAGAGGGCGAGTTTGTGGGGGAAGTGGACGGCAATCCGTTGCAGTCCGGAGCGGCCGTGCCAATCTCACTGGAGCAGGAGATCGCACGCGAAGACCTGAACGTGAGCATCGGCGATACCCTCACGTTCGACGTGCAGGGCCGACTGGTGACGACGTACGTGTCCAGCATTCGCCAGGTCGACTGGCAGCGCATCGGCACGAATTACTTCGTGGTATTTCCCAAGGGGGTGCTGGAGACGGCCCCGCAGATGCACGTCATCCTCAGCCGCTCCGAGAACGACGAGGCCGCCGCCCAGGTGCAGCGAGACGTCGTGCAGAAGTACCCGAACGTCTCAGCCATCGACCTCTCGCTCGTCCTCTCCACGTTCCGCGACTTGTTCGGCCGGCTGGCCTACGTGATCCGCTTCATGGCCCTCTTCAGCATCATTACCGGCCTCATCGTGCTGGCGGGCGCCGTGGTCGTCAGCCGCTACCAGCGCGCGGAAGAAAGCGTGCTGTTGAAGACGCTCGGGGCTTCCCGCAACACGGTATTGAAAATCATGACGGTCGAGTACCTCTTCCTCGGCGTCTTTGCGGCGGCCACGGGCATCGTACTGGCCCTCGCGGCGGCGTGGAGCCTGTCCTACTTCGTCTTTGAGGGGCCGTTCGTGCTGGCGCCCTGGTCTTTGCTCGGGGCATTCGTAGTGGTGACGCTCCTCACCATCGGCATCGGCCTCTTCAACAGCCGCGGCCTCTACGACCGCCCGCCGCTCGACGTGCTGCGAGCGGAGGTGTAACGTCCTCTTCTTTCCTTCGCTGGGGCACGGAGTACGGACGTGCCCCCTACTTCTCCTGGATCGATTCCGCGCGGCCTTAGAGACTGTTTTGATTTCACACGCTGGCGTTATGAGTCTCGCGTGACGACTGCAATTTGGTCAATTCCAACCGTTCGTCGCTCTCACAGTCCTCGCGAGTCTCTTTGGGAAAACGGAGCGACCTCGTGAATAAACACGATCCAAAAATCAAAACAGTCTCTTGGTGGTGCGTCACGTTTTCCGTGTCGAGTAGAACGTTTATCGACGGACTGTATTCAGGCTATTAGTACTACAGTTGCAGTTAGCTGGTATCACGGGAGGCGTTCCCGGATCTTCGCTGGTAATGGCATTTCTGGGCCTGATGCTGATGATGGCGTCGCCACAGAGACCAGCGGATCACAGTAGTACCGCGTCAGGGGTGATTGTTAACGCCGTAGATCGCATATTGGCAGGCCCCAATCCTTCTGCCTTCTCCGTGAGCTGTTATGTCCAGAAAGACCTATTGTGTTGAATTGAGCGAATCAGACCGCAAGTGGCTGCTTGAGTTTATTGGCCGCGGCGCCGCTCCGGCCCGTGAGTAGACCCGAGCCCGCGTTTTGCTGAAGTCGGAAGGGCCAGAGGGACCGGCCTGGTCTGACGAGCGAATCGCAGAGGCCCTCGAACTGTCCGTAGGCGGCACCAAGGGCATTCGTCGACGCTTCGCAGAGCGGGGCCTGGAAGGATGCGTCAAACGGAAGAAGCCGGACCGGGAATACGAGCGGTTGCTTGATTGAGAGCAGGAAGCCCGGCTTGTACAAATAGTTTGCTCTGAGGCCCCAGACGGACAGAGCCATTGGAGCCTTCGTCTCCTTGCAAGCCGACTTGTGGAGCTTGAGATCGTCGATTCAATCAGCCACGAAACCGTTCGACAGACGCTCAAAAAAACCGACTCAAGTCGCATCGAAGCCGACAATGGGTGATTCCGCCGGAGCAAAACAGCCGCTTCGTCGCCAAGATGGAAGACGTACTTTCTGTCTATCGGCGGGCCTACGACCCAGATCGGCCCGTGGTCTGCATGAACGAGATGTCTCGCCAACTGCTCCAGCAGGTGCGTTCTCCGATCGAGATGCGCCGAGGCGCGCCTTACCGAGAGGATCATCATTACCGGCGAAACGGGACTGCCAGCCTCTTTACGCTCTTCGAGCCGCTGTCGTCTTGGCGGACCGTAACGGCTCGGAGGCGCCGAACGAAGATCGATTGGGCAGAATGCATTCGCAGCCTGCTTGTCGACCACTACCCGATGGCCGAGACGGTTGTGCTGGTGATGGACAACTTGAACATCCACTGTCTGTCGAGTCTCTACGAGGCGTTCGGTCCGGCGGAGGCACGAGGGCTGGCCGCGCGTTTGGAAATTCACTACACACCCGAACACGGAAGTTGGCTAAACATCGCGGAAATCGAGCAAAGCGTTCTGGCCCGACAAGCCCTCGGGCGTCGGATCCCGACGCTCGCGGCAATGCAGAGAGCCGTGACCGCATGGGCAGAACGTAGGAACCGAAACGGCGCCTCCGTCGATTGGCAGTTCACGACCACTGATGCCCGCATCAAACTGAAGCGCCTCTACCCAAAGATTGACGACTGACACGGTACTAAGTAACTTCAATCATGGAATTGGGCTTTTCTCCGCTAAAAATCGGCTCTGATAGCCGCTGCGAGCCGTTTTTCTAGACGCCAATCCCCAAGTTTTCGATTGAAGTCACTTAGGCTCGAATAGCGTTTAAAACACAGCCCATCGTGAAGCGGAAATGAGCACACCCGACATCAAGGCCTTTTTCCGGCTGGCCCACCAGCACTTCGACGCACTGGAGGCCCTGTTTAACTCGCGGGAGGGAATGCGAGAAACCGAGCTTCGATCGCGTCTTGACGACGGCTCGCATCACACTGCCTCTTCCGGACACGTCTTCCGGGAACTCCAGGCGCACCGCCTGATCGAGCCCCGCCCGGAGGAAACCGCCTCGTTTGAGCTCACGCCGCCGGTGCGCGACCTTTTCCGGGAGTTTCGCCGAAAGCAAAAGCTCAGCACGCCGAAGGCCATCCAAGCCTATCTCGACCGGCTCGAAGAGCTCATGGAGCGACTCGAGGATCGCGTGGAGCAGTCTGCCCGCGCCGGTGTAGGGCGCGTACTTGAGGACATCGATACCGAGATCGAAAAGATTCGCACGCTCTCCCGCTCGAACCGAGAGGCGGTTCTAAACCGCGTCACTGAACTCCGGGCCGAGACGCACTCCGATTCTGTTCGGGAACGCTTCAGAATGATTAACGAGCTTCTGGAGGACTACGTGACGCCCTTGAAGAACATTGTCCAGAATCGAGGAGCATTCGAGACGCTCTTCTCTGAGCTGAGGGCTGCCTTGAGCGAGGCCCAGACCTCCTTCTCCGACGACGCGCCGATGGTTCGTGCTTTCACGTCAACGAAAGCGCGGCTCCAGCGGGTTCGGCGAGCGGTGCTCGAAAACTTCGAGGCTGCTCGCCAGGAAACCACCCGGCTCTACGAACAGCACGAGACGAACAGCGACATGCTCGAAGGGGCGTCCTCGCTCCTCAGCCGGATTCATCACCAGGGCCCGGGTGCATTGAACCTACCCAATGAAATGAAGCTGGCGAGCTTCACGATGCGAACGGTCTTCCAAGACGAGGGCCTCAGTTCGTATCTGCACGAAATGGTTGGCTACGAGCCCCCCGATCCAGAGCCCATACAGGAACCCTCTTCTTCCCCGGCCCCGCCAGTGCTCGATCGGCAGGAACTCATTGCAGATGTGCGCCGGGCCTGCCCCATTCCTGATGCGATGGACTGGCTTATCGGTGCCCTGGATGAGAGTGCGCCCCGCCGCACCTTGCGGGCGTACCGCTACCTCCTGCAAAGCTCCAAGCTCTCGTCCACGTTCCAAGACACAAGGAAGGAATACGACCTCGGGGACACGATGCTGTCGGCTACCCCGGTTCAGGTGACCGTTGATGAGAACGCCTCATCTTAAGGCCCCAATCTCGCTCGGCCCTACCAGGTCTTTTGTCACTCAAACTACCCGCAGGCATGGACTCGCTTCCTCATTTGGAATCTATTTTCAACGACCTTCGGCGGGGCTACCACTTCACCCCCGAAGACGGAGAGATCTTCCGCCCCCTATGGAATCGATTCGACGAATATAAGCGCCTCTTTAACAGTCTCGGGCTCGACCTACGAAAGCATCCGCAAAACGTGGTCTATTTGGTTGCGAACGACAACGTGCAGCCGGGCAAACAGGCACGAAAGATGGGCCTCTTCATGATGGTGCTAATCGAACACTTTGGGGAGACCCATTCGTCGATTGTCCCCTCACTCTTCGACGCGGTATTTCAGGTTGAGAAACTACCCCACCTGAAAAAGGCCCGCTACGAGGAGTACATGAACGCCATCGGCGTCCACGACGCCAGCGATCTGGAAGGCATCGTGCGATCTCTGATTCGCTTCGGTTTTGCAGAAGAGCGCGACAACGGATTCACGTTTCGAAGAGCCACCTACCGGTTTTTGGATCTTTGCCGGGAAGCCTCAACCCTCGGGGAGAAGGATCCCGACGACGAGAAGGATTCGAGTCCTGGCGGCAAGCCGAGTCCCTCCTCCATAGCCGGCGACTCGGATCTACCCTCAACCAACTTGGAAGACGAGCTGCAGTCAGCCGAACCGGAAGAAGGGTCCCCCCGCCCGTAAGACCCGCCCGCCTTCCCTGAGTCCCCCAGTGGAGGAATCCGGAGAAAGACCTACGCCGGACGGTTCCATACGCTTTTTTGTACATTTCCCTCTCTCAATGCCCACGACCGGACCGACACGACTCATTTTCATCGGCGCGGCAAAGTTCAGCTATGCCGAGGTGGACCTCACAACGCCCCTCCATCTCGTAGGACCCAACAACGTCGGCAAGACGACACTGGTGAACATCCTCCAGCTTCTCTACATCGATAAGCAGAGTCACATGTCGTTTCCCGGATACAGCTGGCGGGAGACAAAGGCGTATTACTTTCCTGATCGCAGGAGCTACGTGCTCTTCGAGTGCATGACGCCAGAGGGGTTGCAGGTGATTGGGGCCTACGGGAAAGGTCCTGCGGAGGGACACGACATTCAGCGGTTTGCGTTCTCGGGTGGGTTCGAAACGGAGGACTTTTTCGACTCTACCGAGGAGGGCCCAGTGCCGCGAGAGGTAGAAACGGTCAAGCAAACGCTCAGCCTGAAGAAGTTCAGGAAACTGGAGGTGCGAAATCTTCGAGCAGCCCTTACAGGCATCGGAGAAAGTGACGGACTCAACCTGGGGCTCATTCCAGTGCGAGACCACAACGGATACTCGAAATTCCGAGAGCTCTTCAAGGGTCTTATCCGACTCCGCCAGCTCGACCAGAGCGCATTGAAAAACACGCTCTGTAGCACCTACGCCTCGGAGGTGGAAGCCTTGGAGGTAAACCTGAAGGAGGCTCACGCCGAGGAGTTCGAAACGTTGCAGCAACACCGGAAGGACATTGAGGATCTAGAGCGCTTCGAGCCCGACATCGAGGAGGCCCTGCGTGCTGCACAACAACAATCTACGCTCCGCCGCCAGCTGGCAGAGACGTGGATTCAACTCCTTCAGGCTCAGAGCCGACTCAGAATCCATATTCGAGGAGCCAGGGAGAGGCTTCAACGCCAGATCCAGGAGACGGAATCTGCGCTTCATAAGCATCAAAAGCGAAAACAATCACTTGAAGAGAAGCGGGACAAGCTAAACCGCACTCTCGGCCGTCTGGAGGGGGAAAAAGAAGAGCTCACCGATCTCATCGATCAGGTTTCCGGCTTTGACCCAGAGGAGGCCGACTCCCGGATCGACGAGCTCGAAAACAAGCGGTCGCAAATTCTGGCCGATATCAAGTCGGTAGATGCCGATGCCCCCGAGCAGATCCGGAAGCGGCGCGACCGGGTCGGAAAAACGATTCAGCGACTCCAGAAGCGACTGAATGGGATTCAAGACCTCTTGGGGCCGCTTCTGAAAAAGCGTCTTGGGAAGGTGCGCCTGCAGCGCCTGTTCCAGATTCTAAACCCGTGCCTTCTGGATCTAAACGCGGGTGGAGAGGACATCGTATTGAGCGATCTAGATGAGCTTCTTCAAAGCATCAAGAGTCAGGACAACCGGTTCGAGGAGGGTCAATGGCACTTCCCGGGCGGGCACGTCTCCCTAGAGGCCCTCCCAGAGCCCGATCTGGCCGACTACATGGATCCAGATCGTATCCGGGAGAAGCTCAACCAGCGCCGCAGGGAGCATGAGCGGCTCGACCATCGCTTAGAAGTTGCACAGGACGTGAGTTCAAAGAAGGAAGAGGCCGAAAAGATCGGCCGGCGCGTCGAGCAGATTCGAGCGAAGCTGAACAAATATGAGAAGGCCGTAGAGGCTGAGGAAAAGCTCCAGTCGGTCCGTTCCAAAATGGCTGATCAAAAGGACGAGTTGGAGGCTACGAAAGAAACCCTGGTTGACGAGGAGTCGAAAACTCAGCGCCTGAAGCAAGAGCGTCGTAAGCGCCGTTCTCAGCTCACGCGTTTGAAGGAGGAGGCCGAGATGCTCGATGAGCGAATCGAAGCGCTTCGTTCGCCTCCCTCAGCGTGGACCCTGCACCTGACGGTCGCCGCCGGCAAGGACACCGATTCACAGGCAGATCAGTCTCCAGTTCTCACGCCGAGTGGCGCGCAGGAGACTGAGGAACTCATTTTGCCGCTTCTCGACCGATATGAGGAGGCGAAGGACAAGGAATCTCGAACGTCCAGTAGGCTCGAAAACATCCTGGGTCGTATTCACGAGGGGACGTACGAGGAATACAAACAAAACACGAGGAAGGAAACCCTCGATGAGCTCCGCAATGAAAAGGAGGGACTTCCGGCTCGACGCCGCACGCTCGAAACGCTGTGGGAGGAACTTATGACCGGACTCGGTCGGAAAATCAACGACCTCCTCTCGAGTCTTGAAGCCATACAGAGCGTCGTCGACCGGATCAACCGGCGGCTTCGAGGCACGTCCGTTTCGGATTTGGAACGCCTTCGGCTGGAGGTTACCCCAATCAAGCCGACGGTGGATCTCCTGGAGCGGTTTGCAGAGCAGGACGCAATGCCGCTCTTCAGTAGAGAGGGGAGGCGTGAGGAAGATTTTGGTCAGCTCCGGTCGCTTTTCCAGGACCACCCTCGGATCCATCTCACAGATCTTTTCAATGTTGGGTTTGCGGTCACGACGGCCGATGGGGAAACCGAACGATATGATGGTCTCGACAACATCCAGTCGAATGGCACGTCGATCACCATCAAGGTGCTCGTCCACCTGGTTCTTATCGGCGACCTGCTTCGAGACGATGATCTAAGGCTTCCGTTTTACCTCGATGAGGCGTCGAGCCTGGACGAAAGCAACCTGGCGGGAATTGTCCGAGCTGCCACAAACATGGGATTTGTGCCCGTCCTTGCGAGCCCCACCGAGTCGACAGCCGTTCCGCATCTCTACTACCTGCAATCCGAGGGGGAGCGGATGTACCTTGGCCCGGAGCACCGGGTCGAACTTCGAAAGAAGGAGAGCCGTCCAAATAGAGGACCTCACGGGCTTACGTCCAACGCGCAGTCGTAGCATCGAAGACAGTCCAATTCAAGTTCTCCCGGCCCCCTTTTCTGCGCAAACGAACTGTCGCGATGGCAGACGGATTGATCAACACACTGATTCAGCTTCTCGAGAAAGGAAGTGTCCCCTGGAGCAGCGTAAGTGACCGGCAACGCGATCGGCTCCGATCACTTCGGGAAACCGGTGTGCTAACGGTAGAGCGATCCAGAGGAGGCCGGCGCCTCGTCGTTCAGAATAGGGGGGTGGTTCAGCGGTTTGCTGAAAGAGAGTATCCGGCAGGGCTCGATGCTGCTCGAGAGGCAGACGAGGAAGAACGCCTTCCAGCCTCCGAAGCCGCGCTGCATTTCCGTGATGCCAAAAGAGGATCGGCCGGAAGCGAAGTGCTTTTGTTTCGAGGAACGCCCGGCACCGAGATTATCTGCAATGGCACGCCGCTTCCGATCGGGAAGTTGACACGAACAGCCGGGGTGGGGGCAGCGCTTCTTGCTTCAGACACCACGATCGTGATCGAGAACACCCTGGCGGTTGTCGAGAACCAGGAGGCCTTTTTCCGATTTGACGAACTGGACACGACGGCGGAGCTGGCATGCTTTGCGGGTGGGCGCCTCTCCAATCGAACGCTAGAATGGCTTGGCTCGCTTGACGTAGGTCCCGGTCAAATCATCCACTGTCCCGACTACGATCCAGTAGGGTTGAGTGAATTTCAGCGTATTCGGAGTGCTTGTGGGAAAGGAGCCCAACTGTTTTGGCCCGATCAGCTGGCGGCACTGATTCAGAAATACGGGAAAGCCGACCTCTACAAAGATAGCTCCGAGCTTCTTGACGGCCTCACGGACGCCTCGCAGCCCCAAACCCAAAAGCTTCTCGCTCTCTTGCAACGATATGGACAGGGACTTGAGCAGGAGATTCTCTTGAGCGACTGCTCACCACCTGAATGACTCGGTTTTGAACTTCTATGGAGATCTCGGTGCAGCGAAATGTTCGGCCTCGGTTCGTCGAGAGACGGGCCGGGGCCTTTCGGGTTGCCCCCCAATCTACCGGGCGTTCGACCGAGGGACAAACTTACACGATCCTTTGACTTTGTCCACGAGCGTCGGGCCTCCTTCTCACAGGATCGTTTGGGAGTTGCCGGGCAGAACGTGGACCGCTTCCACTGGCAATCCAGCGGTGCGAATCGGTAGAACTACACTGGTTGTTTTGGTTGGAGACCGTCCGTACTTCTCCGGTTCATTAATCCGGGGAAGGCCGTGGAATCAGGTCCCGATTGCGGCTGATTCTCGGTGGAGATTTTTAGAGCCGATAATGAGGACTTCGCAGAAAACTAGGCGTCTCGGAGTGGAGAGGACCGAAGAAAAAGCGGCAAGCTCTCAGATGGATACAGGGACCTTGCCTGGATCGTGGTGGGAAGCCAAAAGCTTTGCCTGCCGATCCCGAAGCTCGCGAGAAAGTATGCGTGCTGGTTCTACGCCCACGCCGAGAGGCGGGAAGAGAAGGGCGGCCGACGAGAAACGAGGGAGGGGCGAGAAGAGGAGATCGAAAGGGTAAAGAGGGAGGCCGAGAGGGCCATCGAAGAGCTCGAGTCGAGATGGAAGATCACAAATCCTGATCACTACCTCGCAGATGAAGATTGACTTTGTTGTCTGCGGCGATTTGGATCTTCTGGTGCTTCGGGTCTACATGGGAATTCCGATTCTCACTCCGCGGGAGCCGTCGAACGCGGGAGCCGTCGAACAGGTCGGGGAAGCGTCCGAGGAGTAGTCCAGGCCGAGGGTCCTCTCTCACCGGTTGTATTTCAAAACGAAACGCCCAGTGAAATGCTCGTTGTCGAAGTGACCACCACGGACCTGCGAAAGACCAGATACCAGGTCGAATCGAAAGACGACATCCGGAAAACCCGACAGGGATACAAGATCGAAACGGCCGGTGGGGAGACCGCGCGTTTTTCGGAAGAGGAAGTAGAGTCGATCAGCGTCGTGGAGGAGTAGGAACGCGATAGTCGATCTACCTGCCGGGTCGGCCCGATTGGCCCTGGATTTCTGGGGGCAATTGTAACAACCGATAAGGCGAACATCCGGTGCGAGGTCCCATCTCTGGACCTGGTCTACTGACTTGCGGGGATTGCCCAAAAGCGAAACTCACCGTACCGAACGACTGACTGAAGCAGCTGTGTCGGCTTACTGAAGCCGATTGGGTAATGGTTTTTCGTGCCAGTACCGAAACGCTGTAACTGGTTTCGGGCCGATGTGCATTTTCAGAGATGCCGATTTTTCCCTGAAGACGGTAAGAGAAGATTCAACAGGGCCAGGGAAGTGCGTTGAAGCGACGAGTCATTGGCTCCCACTGATAGACCATCTCCTCTGGCCGCTCAGGGACGGTCTTTGACAGGTCGTTGGTCTCGGTTCGGTTCGCGTCCATGTCGTGCAGCTCCCACGGCCGGGCTCCCAGGAGGGCTTCCAGGAGCTGGCATCGGGGATGAGGAGGACGGTTCGTTACTGGAGGCGGGCTCGTCGTAGCAAGTATTATTGCCAGTTCCAGGCCTGTATGACATACCCGTTGACAGGCTTTTCAGTCGAGACCTGCCTCATCGTGGTTTCGTGGTGGAAGGTTTTACTTCGGTGAAACTCCGCTAACACTAATGGTAAACTAGAAAATTTCTCAACCCCGATCAGTGGTGGTTTAATTCCCATCAATCGAGATAGGAGCGAAAAGATACAAGTCTAATTTACCTAAAGTACTACTCCAAAACGAAACTAAGGTACACTTTCGTAAAGAGCATCGAGTAAACGTGTTGCATCCCAGAAGAAATCCGAAGGCGACTCGATCAGAGAACAGTGGGCCAGTATCCAAATCGGTGTGGACATATCACTGATCGCGCAGATGAGAATGCCCGCGCAGGTTCCCGACCAGAGCCGACCGGAAGGTCGTCCCGATAGCTGTTTGACGACCTCTCGTCGAGCTTGCATTGCGATGCGATTGGTCTGAGCCGGCTCGACACTTTCTCTGATTGAAAATCCTTCTAGATAGCTCGCAGAGACCTACTTGCGATATTCCGCAGGCGACCCGCTAAGCGTCGCACACCGAAGGTATTTCCAATGCCAGAACCGCTGCTGATCAATTTTACGCCCACGGGAATGGTCCCGACCAAAGAAATGACTCCACACGTCCCCATTTCTCCCCGCGAGATTATTGAGGACGTGCGAACGGTCCACCAGATGGGGATCACCTCCGTTCATCTGCATGCGAGGGATCCAGAGACGGGACAGCCGACCTGGAAGCGAGACGTTTTCGCCGACATCATCGAAGGCGTACGCACAGTTGCCCCCGAACTTGTCATCTGTGTCTCGCTCAGTGGGCGAGACTGGAGTGCCCTCGAAAAACGCACCGATGTCCTCCAATTGAAGGGAGAGCGCAAGCCGGACATGGGGAGCCTGACGCTTTCTTCGATGAATTTCACCAGCGAGGCGAGCGTGAATAGCCCCGAAATGGTCGAATCACTCGCCCGGACAATGAAGCGCAGGGGGATTCTGCCCGAGATCGAAGCGTTCGACCTCGGGATGGTAAACTACTCCCACTATCTTGAGGACAAAGAATTGTTGGATCCACCGCACTATTTCAATCTTTTGCTTGGAAACATCGCAACGGCTCAGGCCGATCCCGTTCACGGCGGAACGATGATTCGAGACCTCCCCGACGATAGCGAATGGGCGCTCGCCGGGCTTGGAGACGCGCAGCTCCCTGCTAACAGTCTTGCGATCGCAATGGGAGGTGGTGTCCGGGTCGGTATCGAGGACGCGATCTACTACGGTGCCGAACACGAACGGTTGGCAACGAACGCAGAGCTAGTTGAGCGGGTGCATGAATTGGCTACGCTCAACCAGCGGGACATCATGGAACCGGCAGAATTCCGCGATCGACTGAATCTGAAAGAAGGCAATGGGGAATATGGCCGGATCGAGTGTTGCTAGCTCCACAATCTCATCATGGGAGACTAGGTCCTGCGCACAGGCCCTCGTAGCAAAAAATCGGCGCTGTGGGTTGTGGGTGAGTTAATAGCCGATGGCTTGTCCGTCGAGTCGGGGGTCTGATCCTCCAATCAAGGTCCCCTCGGGGGTTCGGTATATGCACTGTCCCCCGCCGAACGAATCACCCGCGTCGTAATGCGTCTGTTCGTCGACAATCCGGTGTCCCCGCCCCCGAAGATTGGTAATGACTTCGGATGGAATTCGTGTTGTTTCAAGCGCCACCTTTCGGCCTGACCGCCATCGGAACCGCGGGGCATCGAGAGCAGCCTGAGGATTGAGCCCGGAATCGATCAGGTTGACTAAAAACTGTAGGTGGCCCTGTGGCTGCATCGGCCCTCCCATGATTCCCCACGCTGCCCGAAACTCCCCGTCTGCCCGGAGCATTGCCGGCGTATTGGTGTGGAACGGACGCTTGCCCGGTTCGAGGACATTGGGATGGTCGGGATCGAGGCTGAACGCCGCTCCACGATTCTGGAGCGGGACCCCCCGAACGACGATCCCGCTCCCGAAGGGGTAATAGATACTGTTGAGAAACGAAACGGCGTTCCCGTCCGCGTCAACGGCCACAACGCACACTGTATCGGACCCTGTCTCTCCAATCCTCGGCTTGTAGCAAGCAGCACGGTGGCGAATCTCGCTCGCCCGCTTCTTCGCATGCTCCGACGAAAGCATCTGGTCGAGGGGAATGTCACTTGTCTTCGGATCGCCGATTGTAGCGCGGCCATCCGCAAAGGCCATTTTCATTGTTTCGATGAGATGGTGGAGGCGATCTGGGTCGAGGGGGTCTGCCGAGAGATCAAGTGTCGCGGCGATATTGAGGGCCTCAAGCGCGATGAGACCCTGCGTATTCGGGGGATGCTCGAGTACCTGGACGCCGTGATATTGCGTCGAGACCGGATCGTCCCAGGTCCCCTCGAATGCGTCGAGATCTGCAAGTGACAGTACTCCCCCCTGATCGTTCACCGCCGCAACGATATCTGATCCCAATTCTCCTCCATACAGAACGTCTGGGCCCTCCGAAGCAATCCACTCCAGCGTGTTGGCGAGTTCTCGATTTGTAATTTGGTCGCCGGGGGACACGCCCTCCTCATCTGACTGAAAGATGCCGGCGGCTGTATCATCCAATCGAATCCGACCTGCATGCCTCGAGAGCTGATGCGCGATGAGTTCCGTCGCGGGAAACCCGTTCCGCGCATGTTTGATGGCGGGCTGGAGCGTTTCGGCAAGGGACAGGGTTCCGTATCTGTCGATCAGTCGCTGCCAGGCATCGAGGGCCCCCGGTACGGTGACGGGCAGGCCCCCCGAGGTTGGGATTACGGGCGTACCGTCGTCCGACGTGTAGTCGGTCTTCTGGCGGTAGCGGTCGAGGCGAGCGTTCGACGGCGCTGGGCCACTGCCGTTGAGAGCAGCATATTCCCCGTCAAAGTGGGTGAGGGCGAAGGCGTCTCCTCCAATCCCCGTCATGTGGGGCTCGACGACTCCGAGAGTCGCAACGGCCGCAATCGCAGCGTCCGCAGCGTTTCCTCCCGACTGTAGAATGTGGACTCCGGCCTGCGCAGCCAACGGCTGACTCGTCGCGACCATTCCCTTCTGGGCCATAACTGCCGAACGCCGCCCCTCAAACGACCACGGATAGTCGAAGTCTGTGTCTTGTCCCTTCATTGACCCATTTTGCCAGTTGGAGGCAGCTGATTGAGACTCCTTGTCTGCGTGTTGCTCTCGAACGGATTTCGAAGTGGCCTGCTAGTGGGCTTGCACAACTGAATTGCCAGACATCGTCAACGGCCTAACGGGATCTCCTCCGCCCCCTGCAGCCTGCGATGGGGGCCTAATCAGTTAGAAAGGCCCAAAAGGCTCAAGATTCGACTGACGACGATAAAGGTTCGCATTTGTCAGAGTAGTTGTGCAAGGTCACTAGTAACTTCTAAGCTTCGAATCCGAAATTACTTTCCAGCAATTCGTCGTGCGACGGGAGTCTCCAAAAGCGTAACCAATGTGTAGAGCGACTGCCAATCGTTATCCCCGTCCAAATGATTCTGGTAACATTCCCTTACGGCATCACCGTCTAAAAACGGTAGGCTGTCGATTACGTCCCTGTTTCGTTCAATTGCTTCCCCAACGAAATTATGGTTGCGTATCAATTCGTTCTCGTCAATCCAAGGACCGTGATCTAGATATGGTTTGGGGACTTCATCTAAAAAATTTTCCTTCCCGGCATCCTGGGAGAACGTGCTCATACTCTCATATTTTGATTTCGCGTACTCTGGAAAATTGAGATATTGATTCGATATTTCGTGCACAGCATTGTTGATGGGTTTCTTATCTGTACCTGGGTGCGGAATTTTGGCGAGATCCGGAGAAAGCTGGGCCAGGGCCCTGTTGATTAGGTTATGGTCAATCCGATCTCGAATGGGGATCGACAGGGAAACGTCAATCAGCCTGCGATCGAAGAATGGAGACCAGTGACCCGTGATCTGGCGAACACTGTCCGTATTGGCGAACGCAAACTGGTTCGTTAGTGGGTAGTAATCGCAGAGTTGCAGGCTCCGGAAGGAAGGGTAGCCGACACCGTGATGATGGATGGACTCGGATTCGACACTAATATTTTGTCTCATCACCTCGACTACGTTAGGAGCGTCGAGGAAGTCGAGGGGGGCGTCTGGATATCGATCAAGGTACTGGCTTATAAATTCTGATACTGACTTGGGGGTGGACTCCCGCTTATGCCTTGGGTAAAACAACGGATGTTTTAGTCGTGTTTTTTGCATCTTAATGTGTAAAGGGTATTCTCCAAACATGGTATCGCCGAGGTATCCTGTCAGGACAACGTCGACGGACCCGAGTTGCTCAGTAAATCCCGACGCCATGTACTCGTCGAAGGCTCCTATAAAATTGGAGACGGGAGGCACCTTCTTGAGCAGGTGTTCGTGATAATCAGCCTCTCGTCGTAACAACCGGAACGGTGCGCCCACTTCCATCGCTACCCGCTCGGCCGTCCGCGCCTCCTTGCTCATCCAACTGCTTATGTGAAATGCCGTTGGGTTCATCCCCAGGTCTTTCATCACCCCGAGAAGTAGTCTCGAGTCGCTCCCGCCGCTGAGTAGCACTCCGTAGTCAAGCTCCTCCCACACCCGATCCTCAATTACTTCCTTAAACGACTGGACGATGTCTTGGCCGATGACTTCCGGTGGACGGTCCCGGGGGCGATATCTTGGTTGCCAGTACGTTTGCTGATCTCGCAGAGAGCCGTCTAGACGGGTCGAAAGGATTGAGGCAGGAGGGACCTTGTGCAAGTCAACTAGCGGCGTCGCGGTCCCGAGCGCTTTTTGCAGGGCGAAAAACTCTGCGAGATACCGTCGATCGAATGCCGAATTGATGCCCGGATGCAATCCGATCGCCTGGATTCTCGACGAAAAGAATAGGGCCGTTTCGGTCTGCGTGTAAAATAGGGGCTTAGATCCAATCCGATCGGTAAATAGGTGCGCCTCTCGGCTCTGCTGATCAAGCACGAGTCCGGAAAATTCACCGTTCAATCCGTGGACGAAATCAATTCCGCATCTATCAAACAGATCGGCACAATACTCGGCGTTGGGAACCGAAAAGTCAGTTCGAGACTCGTAGCCGACCTCTCCGTCAAAGCCATAGACTGTACCGAATATCCAGATTAGTGAGCCGTCCGCAGCGGTCGCCGGCTGATTTTCGTGGCGTTGGGGCTGCACGCTCTGATAGACGGCCACGTTCTCCCCGCGGTACTCGCTGGTCTGTCGGTCAGAGTCGGGGATCGCTTCCTTGAGAGAGGCGAACCCGGAATTGTACGCTCCGATAATGCCGCAGAAGTCATTCATCACCAGCGACCTCCATACTGTATCAGGGAGGAAGATCTGAGGTTCAGGTGTCCCCGAAAAGCTGAACTGGACATTTTTGGACGCATCTCGATCGGAGAAAGGCCGTAGACCTGTTCTCCGATTGTGACGAAAAAAGAAGGGACTTTTGAAGCCTACGTAGTCTTTTCCCCACACTCGCCTTGGGGCTTTGGAGTCCCGTACTCTTGTGACGATATTTTTGTGATGGGGGAGGCTAACCCTCCCGGCAGGGTTGCGTCAACTATGTTGGCAATTTGACTTGATGGACCTCTTCGGACGTTGATACTTTTCCCCGTCCTTTACGAA
Source organism: Salinivenus sp. (assembly GCA_018609755.1). Lineage (GTDB taxonomy): Bacteria > Bacteroidota > Rhodothermia > Rhodothermales > Salinibacteraceae > Salinibacter. The sequence goes on from JAHENZ010000236.1 coordinate 30,543, forward strand.
CTAATCTCATCCGTTATACGGCACTTGCCTTGACTGGGAAAGAGATCGTATATAAGTTTATTGTCAGAAATTTCCAGCCTTCTCACAGGCAGACTGGTAAAATCAGCGACATGTGGACTGTTGCTCTCTTCGCCGGGATCATCTTGCTCGTTTTTGGAGCTTTGAAACGGAAAACGGATTGGGGAAAACCCGTTGCTGTGGTGGAAATAGTCGCGGTCGGCGTTTCGTTGTTTGTTGCCGGACCTGATATGCTTGATTCATTCCTCGCCGTTCGAAGAAGGCGCCGTATAACCCTGCTCTAGAGGGGATGCCGGCATCGAGCGAGGTCTATCAAGCGGCTTCGACTTCGCTTGTCGGGAACGACGACGCTGGGAAATGAAAACTACGCCACACATTGTCATTTTGGTCGGTCCGGGTTCTCCGCAGCGTTTTCTCGTCCTCCGCACACATCGGACGGCGCGGCGCTACCGACTGCTTTTCGATTCACCACGATTTTTGACCTATTTCCCGATATGCCTGGTGCGTTCTTTTTCCTCATCATCTACGCGCTCCTCTCCATCGGTGCAATCGTTGCTGTGGTGTTGACCATCAAAGCACTCCGGCGCATTGCTAGAAATCTCGAGAGGTCAGTAACCCTGCTGGAGGACCTCCTTCAACGACAGAGTGAACGTGAACAATGATTGTCTTGCCCCCCCGATGCTGGCTCCCGACAGTATTCCTTCTTGGATTGGCCCTGGCGGGCTGCGGCCCCTCCACGGAGGCATTGATGCTCGGCCCCCAGTCGGCCCCCCGCGCCCCGGTGCCCGAGCGCGAGGTCGCCGTGTACCGGGATCCGTCGGCGCTGTCGTGTGATTATGAGCGCGTCGCCCTGATCGAGTCACAGACGGAGAACCAGTCGCCCTTCGGCAGTGTATCGCAGATCGACCTCATTCGCGTAGCTCGGGCAAAGGCGGGTGCTCTCGGGGCGAATGCTCTTCTGGTAGAAAGCCTCGGCACAGACTCGTATGTCGAAACGGAGGTGACGGCCGACTCGACCACGTACAGCCGGGAGGAGACGCGACGGTCCTGGGGACAGGGCCTGTTTCTGGCGGTCTACGAAGCCCGTCCGTGCTCCACCTCTGCCCAATCCAAAACGGAAGCCCCCCGCTGATTGACGCCCGGCTCCCGCTGCAGCCGACGCAGCGCACGGGCCTCGCCACCGCCGCTACTGCCCCACGAACAGGAGAAGGACGCCCGGCCGCGGCGTGATCTGGAGGGCCGGAGCAGGCAGGTGATACCGGTTCAGGAGATCGCCCATCGTGCGCCCGATCCACGAGTCCCGGGGAATGATCTCGCGCCAGTCCACGTCCACGCTAATGTGGGTCGAGAGGTATGCATCTGGATCTGGGTACTCTTCCCATCTGTTTAGCGACACGCCGGCCGAGAGCTGAAGAAACCGGGGCCAGTACGGTTGCACCGACGCCGGCAGGAGATCCCAGACGCGCATGCTCACCCAGTAGACGTGCCCCGAGTAGTCGTTGGTAAAGGGGGTGATGTCCTTCGACTTGTTGAACGGCGGGGCGTTGGGGTGCCAGTACGAAAGCCGAACGTCGAACCGTCGGAGGGCCGGCACGCGCTCGTGAGCGTAGAACCAACTCACGCCCAAGACATTGGCGAGCTGATCGTACACGTCGAAGCCCCACTGGGCGTTGAAGCCGTCGTGGACCTCCACGTTGGTTTGCCCGGCGAGACTCATCAGCGACGCCCAGAGCGCTGCTTTTGACGACGACACGCCCGACCACTCCAGAAGCCGCGCATTCGTCATGGCCTGAATTTCGGCCCCGTAGAAGTGCGCCATCTTGTCGAGGCCGTGGGCATACTCAATCTTACTGTCGAAGTGAAAGCCCACCGTTTCCTGCGACCACCACTTTTTGCGCTCGATTACGTACTGGCTGGTGTACGAGGTCGTGAGAATCCCCGACACGAGGGCGAATCGTCCCCACCGAACGCCCGAACGAGGGGAGATCGTCGACACGTGAACCGGATTCAGGGAAGCGGACGACGGAGGCCCGAGAGCGTGATGCGGAATCGGCGCTTGTATGGGAACGGGCTTTATAACGTGTCCGTCCTCCGAAGAGACGGCCTGCGCTTGTACAGGGAGGAGTGGACCAAAGAAAAAACCGGCAGCAAGCCCGAAGCCGATGAAGAGGAGGGGATGCAAACGACGAGGACCGAAGACCATCCGATCGAAGGAAAACACAAACACGTCGAGGCCGCACCAGAGAAGGAGATTGGACGACAGCTCACACCTCCGCAGAACAGAAGACAGACACTGCTGAACCGGTTCTGAAGGCTGTCTAAATGAGTAGCGCCTGTGTAACGAGAGACAAGCCTCGGAGATCCGGGGAGCCACGCGACTCGGCCAGGCTGCCCTGCTGGCAACGTCAGACGAACCGAGGTGCAAGAAGCAGCTCTCCTCAAGAGGCCGTGTCCCGCCCCGGCAGCCCGAACG
>JAHENZ010000237.1 GCA_018609755.1 Salinivenus sp.
AGCATCTAAGCACCAAGCCCTCCGCAAGATTAGGTCTCCCTCATGGGTCGTTCGAGACGAGGACGTGGATAGGCGGCAGGTGTAAGCGTAGTGATACGTTTAGCCGAGCCGTACTAATTACCCATAAGGCTTAACACCCCTATTTTGCAGATGTCATCATAGGGGCACGCAACGCCTCGCAACCCGACTTCTGTCGGGAGTGCCTTGACCTTTCATCATGTCAGACATTCCGCCAGCAACTTTTGCTGGCACCGAGTTTCCTGGTGATTATTGCGCGGGGGCCACACCTCTTCCCATTTCGAACAGAGAAGTTAAGTCCCGCAGCGCCGATGGTACTGGTCTTTGACCGGTAGAGTAGGTCGTTGCCAGGATTCTTCTTCGGGACGCCGTTGCCTTTGCAGCGGCGTCCCTTTTTTATTGGACCTACGGAGTCTTATCGAATCTCCTGCGTCCCGACTATGGCCGACGATCCTAGTTCATCGCCCTCCTCAAAGGGCGAGGTCTCTGCATCGGAGCATTTTGGGACGGCGGACGAGAATGGTCAACAGCCAAATCTGACTGCTACGTCGGACAGTCAGCAGGAGCCAGAAAAGGAGGGGGGCGAAGATCTCAGTGTCTCTTCGACCGCTGATACTACGTCAGCCGAGTCCCCACTTGCGGATTTTGATCCCTTTGCTCCATACAGAGGAGCATTCCGCCGATTCTTTACAGTCTACCGGCACGTGGTGGGCCTGCTGATGGGGGGGCACATTGCTTACGTTCGCTCCCTACCTGATGTGCAGAAGTCGGGCCTCCGTTCACTTGGAAAACGCACCCTGGCCTGGATTCTCACGCCGCTCGTTCGTGGCGATCTGCGGAAGCTGCCCTTCCCCGTCCAACTTCGGCGCCGGCTCGAAATCCTGGGGCCCACCTTTACGAAGCTCGGTCAAATCATGGCCATCCGGGAAGACCTGCTTCCGGAGCCGATTACCCGTGAGCTTGACAGCCTGATGGACCAGCTGCAAGCGATTCCCTATGAGCAGGTCAAAGCGATTATTGAGCGGGACCTTGAACGGGAGCCGGAGCAGATCTTCAGACGTATCGATCCGGACCCACTCGGCTCTGCGTCGATCGCGCAGGTTCACCGGGCCACGACAAAGGAGGGAGACGACGTCGTGATTAAGGTCATTAAGCCCGGCATTCGCGACGTTATTACCTCCGATCTGAAACTGCTGGAGTTCTTTGGGGTGTTCCTGCAGTGGATTTTGCCTCGGTACCAGCCGAAGCAGATTATTGAAGAGTTTAGTGCCTACACCAAGCGGGAGATCGACTTTGATTACGAGGCCGATCACGCAGAAATCTTTGCGGCCAACTTCCAAGATGTTGATGGAGTCGTCTTTCCGGACGTATACCGGGAGCTCAGCACCGGAGACGTGCTCACGATGGAATATCTAGAGGGCATTCGGCCCGGATCGGAAGAGGCACTCCAACTCAGCGAGGCCGAACGGCAGCGGGTCATTGATCTCGGCGCCTCGGCTATCATTCGGATGTTGTACAAAGACGGGTTCTTCCATGCCGACCTGCACGCGGGCAATCTGAAAATCATGCCAGGGGATCGGCCGGAGGACCTTCAAATTGGGTTTATCGACCTTGGTATGGTGGGGCGGTTCCGTTCCGAACTGAAACGGAGTATGCTGTACTACTACTACGCTCTCGTGCGGGGGGACGTGGAGAATGCGGCTCGATACCTTCTCAACATGGCTCGTGTAGGGGAAAACGGGGATCCGCAGGGATTTCGGCGTGCGGTGTCCGACATGGCCCGTCACTTCTTGATGCGGAGTAAACAAGGCTCTATCAGTCTCGCTCAAGTCATTCTCCGCTCTTTGAGCCTCGGTGGACGGTATCGGGTATTTTTCCCCGTCGAGATGACGCTCATGGTGAAGGCCCTCGTGACCTTCGAGGGCGTGGGTCGTACGCTGGATCCCGACCTTGACGTGGTGGCCGTGTCCCAACGGCACGTCCGCCGGATTTTTCGGGATCGGTTTGATCCGCGAACACTCGGCTCGGAAGTCTTGAGTAGTGCGCCGGAGTTGGTAGACGTAGCACTAAAATTGCCTCAGCTCCTGACATCCGGAGTGTCGTATCTGGAGGATTCGTTGACAGAACAACCGTCGAGTGATCCGTTCGCCGGGCTCCGCAGCAGCATTCTGGCGGGCTCCTGCATTGTAGGTGGAGTCATATCTGTGGTACAGGGGGGACCGATACTACTTTCGATGTTGCTGTTTGGAGTAGGGGGCATTCTAGCACTCTTTGCGTAGAAGAGGAATGTCAGCCGAGAGGATTGAGAGTGAGATCGAACAGGACTGTGTGCGAGTCTGCATTGACACCTGGAGGACGAAAGAGTCGTGATTCAGGTTGAATTTATGTAGACCGGTCGTTATAATTCAGCCGAAGCATTAGGACTACCCCAAAACCAATATGTCGGATTCGCGCAGGAAAATCGTCGAGGCTGCTTCCCGGCTGCTGGAGGAGCAAGGCTATCACGCGACGGGGCTGAGTCAGATCGTCGAGGAGAGTGGAGCTCCGAAGGGATCACTCTACTACTACTTCCCTGACGGGAAAAGAGAAATTTCGGAGACGGCACTCCGAGAGACCGGACAGCGAGTCGAGTCGAACATTCGACAGATCTTGGGGTCGGCGTCTTCAGCCGCGAAGGGAGTACAAACGCTCATAGAAACCATTGGCCGGCGAATGGAAGCCTCCAATTATCAGGCCGGCGGGCCCATCACGACGGTTGCCCTAGAGACGGCCCCGGACTCGAAACGGCTGAATCGGGCGTGCCAGGAGATTTATAACGATTGGCGCGTGGCCCTCCGCAATCGGATCGTCGAAGACGGAGTGGGAGGAGACCGAGCTGATCGACTGGCGGGAACCGTTCTCGCTTCCATAGAAGGAGCAATGGTGCTTGCTCGCACACATCAGGACCGAGGTCCTCTAGAGGAAGCGGCGACATCCATGACTGAGCTGATCAAGGCTGCTCATTAGATCAGCCAATCGTTTGGGATTCGTTTTTCCTTATCCACACGACAACACGGTATGACCGTCACCATTTTCGGCTCCACCGGTCAAGTGGGGCAACACCTCGTGCGTTGTGCCTTGGATCGCGGGTGGAACTTGGTTGCCCGCCCGTTCCCCCGAGAAGGTCGGGGAGGGTCGGGATCGCGTGACAGTGGTTGAAGGAGACGTGCAGGAGGCTGGTGCAGTGGACCGCGCCGTAAAGCAGGCAGATGCGGTTCTCAGTGCAGTGGGTCATACCGACACCGGAAGCAACGTCCTCACTGCGACCGCAGAGTACGTAGTCACATCCATGCGTCGTCACGATATCGACCGCCTGGTGACGCTGGTGGGGGCTGGGGTGGAGGCCGAGAAGGATCCATCGTCATTTGGGCGGACGGTGATGCGAACCGTCATGGGATGGGTTGCTGGAGAGATGCTCGACGATGCTCAGCGCCATGCCGATTTGATTCGATGCACCGATCTAAACTGGATCGTTGTTCGGCCTCCTCGGCTCACGAATGGGGCTCCCACCGGTGCCTGGCAGGCGGGCTACCTCACGCTCGGACCGATGTCGATCCTGACGCGGGAAGACCTTGCTGAGTTCATGCTGCAGCAAGTCGAGGGAGACGAGTGGGTGCGGGAGTCGCCAATGGTCGCAAACTGAGGGACGGATTGGACACTCGCCATGGCAAATCGACCCATCGTCGTTACGGGAGCGAACGGAAACGTTGGGGTGCCCCTGGTCGAAGCCCTAGCTGAATGGGGCGTGTTCGTTCGCGCAGCGGTCCATAGCGAGGAGACGACGTTCAATGCTGAAGTAGAGACCGTTCGATTCGACTTCACGGACGAAACCACCTGGGCATCGACCTTTCGAAACGCCCGGAGTCTTTTCGTGCTTCGACCTCCCCACCTCTCGAATGTGGAAGCCGCTATTCATCCGGCGTTAGATGCCGCCATTGAGGCCGGGGTCGAGCACGTGGTCACACTCTCAGTGATGGGGGCCGGGGCAAATCCGTTTTTGCCACACCGCCGGATCGAGAAGTACGTGGAGGCGCAGCCCGTAGCCTGGACGCACGTTCGACCCGGATTCTACATGCAAAATCTGAGCGGGACGCACCAGACGGGCATTGCGCGGTATGATGAAATTATTGTTCCGGCAGGAGATGGGGCGGCCAACTGGATTGACACACGGGACATTGGCGAGCTCGCGGCGGTTATTCTTGCTGAAGGGAGAGAGCACAATGGATGCGTCTACGAGCCGACGGGTCCCAAAGCCCTCGACTATCACGAGGTCGCGAACGTCCTATCGGACGTGCTGGGGCGGGAAATCCGGTACAGGCGTCCGGGGCTTTGGCGCTACATTCAACACATGCGCCAGGACACGGACTTCGAACTCGGGTTCATCCTCTTCTCTTGCCTCCTCCACACGCTAGTACGCTTCGGTCTCTCGACGCGAATTACGGATGATCTCGAAGTCTTGTTGGGGCGTCCACCGCGCTCCATCCACGATTTTGTTGAGGACCATGCGAGTGCGTGGCGACGGGAAACCTGAGGGAGACGAGCCAGACGTGGGGCTGGCCTTTTCACCCCACCGGTAACAGTCCGTGGGACTACAGGCTAGAGGAAGGAAACCATCGTTCGAAGGAACGTGCACTCACGGAGGGGAAAGTGGCGATCCGTTAGTCCAGTTCGGCCTCGTCTTCGTCGCCGAAGGTTCTCATAACCCGGGTTGCGAGTGCCGTCGACTGCTCGATTCCGTCTTCGTCGTCTGCTGTGCCGGAATGCTTTGTACTGCGACGGGCGAACAGAAGCGGATTGGTCGACGTGGTGCGGTCTTCCACACGCGCAACGTGATCTTCCAGGCCGTCCCGAAGCGGATTGGGCAACGATACGGTACGCGAATCGCGCTCCTCGTCGCCAGGCAGGCTTAGTGTTGCCTTCTCTAGGTGAACGTCCTCCCGGCGGATCCGCAACGCTTCGGTGAGCTGCACGTCGCAGCGAAGAAGCATCTTGGCGAAAAGGCTCTGTGTGGATCGGGGCACCGACGATTCCTCGTCCTCGGAATCCCCCTCTTCCTGGCGGGTTTTATGGACGTCGGTAATGTAGAACATGATGCCATCGAGGGCCCGATTGCGTTCTGAGGGCGAGACGTTCGGATGAGCATCGAGGAAGTCCATGAAGTCCGACACGCTGCTCATCCAGAGCCAGGGAACCCCTTGATCCTGGCAGTATCGCCGAAAGCAAACCGTCCATACCCCATAAGTCTGAGCCAACTTGGGCTCGATGTGGTGCTTCGGGGCCACGCGGCGGATGGCATCGAGAATGCCAAGCTCCTCTTGATCAAGCGCAACGGTTTCCTTTTCGGAGATAGACATGAGCGAGAGCGGTCGGACCCAAGAATGAGGAAGATGCGCGTGGAGAATTGCAGCAGTGGGTCGTGCAGAACTTAGGGAGAAGAAGAACGGAGACCCGAAAGAATGTCACGAACCGGCTTCGAGCGCCGTCGGGTTTATTCGCTGGAGGCCGGCGGAATAAGCCAGTTGGCAAACGGGAGACGGGGAAACTTCAAAAACCACTGGGTTCGGGCACGTGAACTGTAGAGGCAGGATGGAAGTGCATCGAGACTATTACACGTCAAAGCCAATTTTCTACAGGCGAGATTTTTGACTTCTAATGGCCTATTCGAGCACAGGATTCTTCTGAGTGGTTGCACAGCACAGAGCAGGGGGTTATGCTCCCTTATCGGTTCAGCCAGCCGGCCATGCCTCGGGCAATAGAACGAGGCACAAACCGTACCATGAAGGCGCCGATCGTGTTAGGCCACCCAGGGATCGTAAGTGTTCGGGCTGCGCGGAAGCCCTGATATCCTGCCTGTGCTACGGCGTTCGGCGTCATCGGCGCTCCCCATTGAAACAGGGGCGCGTCCACCATGTCGGCCTCTTCCACAAATGCAGTGCGGGTCGGGCCGGGGGCGAGGCACGACACCGTCACGTTTGTATCGACGACCTCATCGGATAGGGCTTCGCTAAAAGACAAGACGTATGCTTTCGTTGCGTAGTAGACGCTCATGTAGGGACCAGGCTGGAAGGCGGCGGTGGACGCGACGTTGAGCACGCCTCCCCGATTCCGCTCAAGCATGGGAGGAAGCAAACGACGCGTCAGATCTGTAAGGGCCGTCACGTTTACCTGGACCATGTCCACCTGTCGCTCGGGGTCGAGGTTGGCAAAGCGGCCACGGGCCCCAAAGCCCGCATTGTTGACGAGTACGTCTACCGAAAGATCTCGCTCGTCCAGCTGGCGTTTGATGTCCACGGCCACGCCGGATGTGCTCAGATCAGCGGGGAGGACGGAGGCTGAGATCCCGTACTCCGTTTTCAGCGTGTCGGCGAGGGCGTGCAACTCCCCCTCGCTTCGGGCCAGTAGGATGCAGTTGCTGCCCGCGTGGGCGAAGCAGTGCGCCAATTCACGACCGATGCCGGAGGAAGCCCCGGTAATGAGGACCGTTTCGGAAGAGGCGGCCATAAGCAATGGGCAAAACGAGAAGAAAACGGATCCTGAGAAAAGGGACGAGCGGGAGGGGAGGGGAGACGAACCATCGTACTTCTAATTGCCAGCCGCGCGTGTTGGTTCTGGCGAAGATCCGAGGGAATCTGCTACCCGACAACCCGAAGAGGTGCCACTATAGGGCGGTTGGCGACACCTTGTTGGAGGAGGTCTGCCAACAGAATGACTGGGCCTGCTCGAAAATCAGCGAATGTTTTCGTTTGAGCACAGGCAGAGGGCCGAGTTGTCGAGCAAGAAACCCTGCCGGCATCCTCGGGGACGTGCATTCCCAACGAAACACCACCTCCGCCCTTTCGTCGGAGAGGCGCAGTTCAATCGTGCCTTTTGCATTCATCGCCTTCCGATTATGGCCGATCACCCGCAATGGGACGCGCCCCCCGAGATGCAGATTGATTCCGACGCCGTGTACGAGGTGACGATCGAAACGAGCAAAGGAACCATCGAGGCGGAGCTCTACCCCGAATACGCCCCACAAACGGTCAATAACTTTTCCTTCCTCGCCGACGAGGGGTTCTACGAAAATACCTCGTTTCACCGGGTCATCGAGGGCTTTATGATACAAGGCGGCGATCCCACCGGGACCGGCCGCGGCGGGCCCGGCTACCAGTTTGACGACGAGATCGAGGGGAATCCGCTGTCCCACGAGACCGGGGTTCTCTCAATGGCCAATTCGGGCCCCAACACGAACGGGAGTCAGTTCTTTATCACGCGGGCTCCTCAGTCGCACCTCGACGGCAAGCACACGGTGTTTGGCGACGTGACCAGCGGACAGGACGTCGTCGATGCCGTTACGGAAGGAGACGTGATCGAGAGCGTGACGGTCGAGAAGCAGTAAGGGGCGAGTCGGGAACCATGGCCCGAAATGCAAAAGGGCAGCGTTTTCTCGGTTCATAATTTACTGCACGTACTATAGGGGACCCCCTCTTGTGGTAATCCGACGCTTTCCTGAGGTGCTTTCAACACCATGAATGCCCGAAATGCACTCATTGTCGCGGTGCTACTGACCGTTGCGATGGCGCTCGTGCGTTTCTTCCAGCAGAGCTGGGTGATTGGGACAACGGCTACGATCGTGGTGGTGGGGGCGGGATTTGTGGCGGGGAGCTGGTTCGTGGCCGACAAAGAGACGCAAAGCTCGAACCTTGCGCAAGTGGCCGCGCGACTACGAGCGATTGGGCTCATCATTATCGGGCTCGGCACCCTGTTCGGGGCCGTAATGCTGCTCCTCTGAGCCGATGCGGCCCTGCGGTTGGGTCATTTCCAAGGAAGCGATCACCGGCGGCCGGTAGCAGAGGGCGGCGTGAGGAATCTACGCTCTGGGGTTGCCGTACGTGAGAGGCGTGCACAGATTTATTCAAACGCAGTCTTCCACCGTTATGTCTTCCACTCCGAGCCGGACGCTTCCGTCCGGCGACACGCTCCCCCTCGTTGGGTTTGGAACCTGGGACCTTTCCGAGCAGGACGTGCGCGACGTGTTGCCGATTGCTCTCGACAGCGGGTACACGCACGTGGACACCGCAGAGGGCTACCAGAATGAAGCAGCCATCGGGAAGGTCATTGCCGATCACAATCGCGACGACCTCTTCCTGACCTCGAAGGTGCTCCCCTCCAATCTGCACTACGAGTCGTTGCTCGATGCGCTGTCGCAGTCGCTGGAGCGACTCGGCACCGAGTACCTGGACCTGTACCTCGTCCACTGGCCCAATCCGGCGATCTCGCTGCGCGACACGCTCCGTGCTCTCGAACGGGCTCACGAAAAGGGACTCGTCCAAAACGTGGGCGTAAGCAACTTCAGCCTCTACCAGCTCCAGTTTGCCCATCGCATCGCGGACGTACCCATCGCCGCCAACCAGATCGAATTTCACCCGTGGTACGTCCGGCAGGACCTGTTGGAGTACTGCCACGAGCACGACATTGTGGTGGAGGCGGCGGCTCCACTGGCCCGAACGGCCATTCTCGACGATCCAGTCCTCGTGGAGATTGCCGAGACGCACGACGTAATGCCCGCACAGGTGGCCCTGCGATGGGCGGTGGAGAAGGACGTGGTGGTGCTTCCCAAGTCCACGAATCCCGATCACATTCGCGCCAACCTCGGCCTGTTCGACTGGTCGCTCGACGCGGATGACGTAGAGCGCATCGATCAGCTCGACCGCCAGGAGAACGTCTACATGATCGATCTGGACGACGACGTGTACGGCGTGCCGGCCTGAAGGGGCGGGCGGAGGAGCGTCGGCTATTCCGTGTCCGGTTCCGGGGACGGGCCGACGTATTGTGCTCGTGGACGAATCACCTGGCCCTCCTCGTACTGTTCGATCATGTGGCCCGTCCATCCCACCATGCGGCCCAGTGTGAAGAGGGTGAGGGAGGCGCCGGGGGGAAGGGCGAGCGCTCGCTCCAGCGCCACGAGGGCAAAGTCGAGGGCCGGCGGACGGTCGAGGAGATCGGGACCGACAGTTTGCGCGGCCTGGGCAAAAGCAGTACCATCGGCGTTCGGGGCGATCGACTGCAGCTTCTCAATCAACATTGTTGCGCGGGGATCCCCGTTCGGATAGAGGCGATGGCCGAAGCCGGGCACCGTGTCGCCCCGCTGCAGTCGCTCCTGAATCGTTTCGCGAAACTGATCGGGTGTGCCCGCTTCTCGTAGGAGGGCGGCAATGCGGGCCGTGTTGCCGGTGTGGCGTCGGCCGCGCACGGTGGAGAGGCCCGCACTCACGGCCCCGTACGGGGTGGTGCCGGACGAGGCCACGCACCGGACCGCGAAGGCGGTGACGTTCAATCCGTGGTCGGCACTCAGAATGAGGGTGGCGTTGAGAAGCGGCAATGCTTTTTCCGCAACCTCCCACGCTGTTCCCAGCCGCTCGACAATAGAGCCGGAGCCCTCTACGCCCTGATCGTGCTCCACGAGCGCCGTGAGCAGGGCCATCAGATGCGATCCCGTACGCACGACGCCCACCTTCGATCGGTCATATGCTCGATCATCACGCTCTTCCACTTCGGGGAGGAGCGCCTGCATCTGCCCCAGCGTCGATTCGGGGTGCAGCGCCGAAGGCGGAAACTCGTCAATTGGCAGGGAGGCCGAGAGGAAATTGATTCGGTCGTCGTCGGTGTCCCAAAGCAGTGGGGCCACCTCTTCGAGTGTGTGCGTTTCGGCGAGCGTGCAGGCGTTATGTCCCCGGTAGTAGAAGCGCCCGTCTTTGATGAGCGTGAGGGCCGATTCTGCGACGGGCAGGCCCCAGTCGAGGGCCGTGCGGGCGGCCGTTTCAGGGTCGCGGCGGCGGTTCGTTCGGCGCTTGAGGCGCTGCACGTCGTCGGCCCGGTAGCGTCGCGTGCGCCGGGTGTCGTCGGCATGCTCGGAGCGGATGAGGCCCCGGCTCACGTAGGCGTACAGCGTGTTCTTGGCAATGTCCAACTCATCGGCGGCTTCGTCGGCGGTGAGATATTGGGGCATGAAAACGGGCGGGGCCGAATGTTGCGGTGAGCAAAGGCAACTTCAGTTCTGCGATTCTTAAACACATTGATTTGAGAATCAAGATTGACAAGGTCGGGGCCGAGATCAATTTTTGGAGCACGTTCACGCCGAATCCACCGCCCGATCCTCATGTCTGCTTGCACCGTCAACGATTTTCAGAGGCTCTTCCAGTACAACCGATGGGCCAACGATCGCCTGCTCGATGCGATGCGAACGGCCGAGGACATCCCGGAGCGCGCACTGGAGCTTTTCAGTCACCTGCTTCGGGCGCAGGATCACTGGTACGGGCGTGTGGAAGACACCGACCACGCGTCCCTGGATTTCTGGAAGACCGAGTCCTTGTCCGATTGTGCCGAACGCCTGGATGCAAGCACTCAGCGATGGCAAGCGGTGCTTGAGGAGCGGGCAGTGGACAATCTCGACCAGATGATTTCGTACACGAATTCCCAAGGGACGCCCTTCGAGACCTCGCTCCGCGACATCCTGACGCACGTCGTGAACCACGGCACGCACCACCGCGCCCAAATTGCACTCGTACTCCGCTCCGCCGACATTGCCCCTCCCCCTACAGACTACATCTACTTCGTGCGTGAAGCGTGAGATGTGTGCATCGCTCGACGACCGTCAACCCCGAATCGCTCATTCAACGAAGCCAATTCCATGATGATGAACACGATTCGCTGTATTGCTCTTCTTGCTGTCTTGGCGATCCTTCCTCTATCGGGACAAGCACAGGACACGCCGCCCGACGGACACATGATTGAGGGACTGGAGCACCCCGAGAGTGTGGCGAAGGCCCCAGATGGAGAGACGTTCTACGCCGCGAACATCGGGGCGAAGATGGCGCCCACCGCAAAGGACGGGGACGGCTCCATCGCGCGCCTGTCGGCGGACGGGTCCGTTGAGACCGCCCAATTCCTTCCGGCCACGGACGACGCCACGCTCCACGCGCCGAAGGGCACGGTCGTCCTCGACGGGCGTCTCTACACCGCCGACATCGACCGCGTCGTCGGATTCAGCCTCGACGACCGGACGAAGATGGCCGAGATTAGTCTTGCGGACAAGGGCGTCTCGTTTCTGAACGACATTGCGGTCATGGACGACCAAACGCTCTTCGCTTCCGGCACCAACCAGGGAAAAATCTACCGGGTGGACCTGGAGGCCGGCGCCGCCACGGCGCTCGACGTGGAGATTCCGGGAGTGAACGGGCTCACGTATTCGGCGTCTGAGGGCGTGCTCTACGCCGTAAACTTCGGCGGCGACCAAGGTGGGCAGCTTTGGACCCTCACGCTGAACGAGAATGGGGCCGTGGAGGAGACCTCCCCCCGGACCGTGCTTGAGGGCGGCCGCTTTGATGGCATTCTGCTTCGCCCAAACGGCTCGGTGCTGATTACGGACTGGGGCGTGGAGGGAGCTGAAAACCCGACCCGCGCCCTCCACCGGGTGGAAGATGGAGGTACGGGTTCGGTCACAACGGTCGAGCTTACGGACTGGCAGGGCCCGGCGGATTTCACCTGCACCCAGAGCGGAGGCTGCTGGATCCCGGATCTCCCGGCGAGTACAGTAGAAGTGGTTCGTCCCGGTGAACGAATGGAATGAAACGTGAAACAGGGGGCGTGATCATGCTGCGTGTAGACCTGTCACGGGTCAGGCGTCACGCCTCCACTAATCCTCCATCATGTCAAACATGGACCGGTTCGGTGAATCGTTCGTCAGAACGGTTTCCGAGCCGGTCGTTTGTGTGTCTTCCTCAGCGTCGGAGTCCGTCCGCGCCTGTAGACGGGCGAGCGTGTCGGAAAGGTCAGATCCCTTTGCATCGTCGTCCTCTTCGGTGAGATCCTGGAGGCGCTCGCTGGCCGAGCGGAGGCTTTCGACGATGCTGGGAGACTCGTCTTCCCTGGGCGACTCGTTGTCCCTGGGCGACTCGTCGTCCGCACCTTCGTTCGACGAAGTCGCTTCAGACGGAGTCGGCTGTCCGTTAGGGGAGTGCGGAATGCTATCGCCGGACCCGGACGGGGGCAAGGGAGTCTCCGTCTCCTCACGCATCTGGGTGTTGAGGATCGTCCGAAGCACGTGATCGACCGACAGGTCACGCTCCTCAGCAGTCGTTCTTAACCACTGAATCTGGTCGGGCGTGAGCTTGACCTCCAACGATTCCATCGGATCGGTGTCGTCGAAAGCGTCGGTAACGGGAATGTGCATCGTGGCCGTAAGGCTGAAAAGAAAGAAACACGTCTGGGAGGACCCAGATCACGGATGATAGTGTATTCCGGGAGCCCGTAATGGTTTGTACCGAGATGTTGACGATTTTCGACGCGTGTTACCGTGATGTAATTGGGGGTGTGCTCTTGTAAAGGACCGGTAAATCAGCCTGTTCGGCGGACAAATTCGAGTACGTGCTCGGCGATTGAGGGCCCTTGCTCCTCCTGCAAAAAGTGGCTGGCATTGTCGATCGTCACCTCGGGCTGATCGGAGGCAGTGGGGATGAGCGTCCGGAAAAAAGAGTGAGCCTCTCCGAGAATGGGGTCGTCGGGGGCAAAGAGGACGACCGATGGTTTCTCCCACTCCGCCAGCCGGCGTCGCGTCTCGCGCATGACGTCCGCAACCGGGTCGTCCGGCGTCATCGGGACGAGCAGTGGCCAGGCTACTGCCCCGGCCTTCGACTCCGGCGTGGGAAATGGGGCCTCGTACGCCGCTTCTTCGGGGTCGGAAAGACGGTCTGGATTGGAAAGGCCCTGTCGAATAATTCGACCAATGGGGAGGTCCGGCACGTTTTCCACAAAACGGCGCCATCGGAGGAAGGCAGGACTCTTGTCTTCCTCCCCCGTCGGCAAAAAGGTGTTGAGAATCACCAGGCGTGCGATCCGCTCGGGATGCCGCGTCGCGTAGGTGAGCCCGAGCAGTCCGCCCCAATCCTGCACCACGAGCGTGATGTCGGAGAGGCCGAGAGCCGCGATAAAGTCTCTGAGCGCGTGATAGTGAAGGTCAAAGGAATAGTCCTCGACCGCTGTCAGCTTGTCCGACCGCCCAAATCCGAGGAAGTCCGGCACCACGACCCGGTGGTGCTCGCTCAGGGGCGGAATCATGTGCCGGTAGAGGTACGCCCAGGTCGGGTCGCCGTGGAGGCAGAGAATGGGGGGGCCGTCGCCCTCGTCCACGTAGTGCATCCGGAGGTCGTCGTCTCCTACTGTCACGTAGTTCGGCGCGTACGGAAAGTCGGACAGATCCTCGAAGCGAGCCTCCGGTGTGCGGTAGGGCATCTGCGTGTGCGTATGTGAGTACGTGGGTGCGGGTGTGTGGGAGAGATCGCGGTTCTCAAGTCGGTCGGTTGCGGAGGCAGCGGCGGGAGCTGTCTTCAGTCGATCGCAAGGATCCGACTGTGCACAGGAAAAATTGAGTAACGCGATAGAAGCGAGAGGGGATTGGGAATGTGTTTTCCTTACGGAGTTCGCTGTAAGCAACCAATCTGAGTCATGAGTCGCACACTGTCCTGAGCAATTTGGCCAATGCACCCATACTCCCAAACGCCCACACTCACGTACCTTACTGCTCGAAGATGAGCTCTTTCAGAAGGGAAGGCGGCTTGCGGTCCTCGACGAACGCACGGCCCTCCGCTTCACCCTTCTCGCGCAACTCGTCGAGATTGGGCTCGCTGGTTACGGAGCCGTCGAGGATGATGCCCGTGGCGATGTCGGCGAGGCGCTGGCCCAGGTCTCCATCGCGCGGAAGGCCCTGCCGCGTCCCGCGCTCCAGGATGCGAATGGTGTGGTTGCCCACCGGCACGTCGAGGGCGCGGCTCACGCCCGCCGTAAACCCTACGACGTAGGCAGCAGGCTCGGCCTTCAGGAGGGTGGGGGCGTAGTCGCCGGGCAGGTCGCCCACCTGGAGGCGCAGGCCGTCGGCCACGGTCTCGATGGCCTCGTCGGAATTCTCGTGGGGCATAGAACGCACAAAAGGATTGATACAAAAGATCGGTCGCCTGCTCTACGGGTCGGACCGAGGGCCGTTCAGTCAAGCCACCGGCCGTCAGATCCAGTCCAGGGGAGAAACGAGGGGAAGGTGAAAATGTTAACAATACGTCGATTGTTGACACATCGTCAAAACTATTTTGTGTTGACGGAGTGTCAACGGACGAAGACGAAGATGGAGTGCCAGCCCCATCCGCCCGTCGGACGTGTTCGACAACGTTCTCCTGCAACCCGAGAATCTACTCATGTCCATCGAAGAACGCCAACGGGAAGAGAAAGAGGAGCGCCGGCGCAGCATCGTCGACGCCGCTGAAATTGTGCTCGCCCGTGACGGACGTGAGGCGATGACGATGGGCGACATTGCCGAGGAGGCACGGCTGAGCCGAAGTCTGCTCTACGTCTACTTTGATGACATGGACGACATCGTTATGGCCGTGACCCTCCGCGGCCATCAGGCGTTACGAGAGCGATTTGAGGGTGCAGCCACGGAGCACGAGATCGGTCTTCGGAAGATCCGAGCCATCGGCGAGGCCTATGTGGACTTCGCACGAGAGGAGTCGACGTACTTCGAACTCGTGACGCGCTTCGAGGCCCGTGCGGCGGAGCCGAAGGACGCCACCGAGCGCGAGCGGGCCTGTTTTGCCGAGTCCGAGCGCATTATGGAAACGATGACGAATGCGATTCAAGAGGGGATTGAGGATGGGTCGATCCGCCCCGACCTCGACCCGACACAGACGGCGATTACGCTCTGGGGCTACACGCACGGGCTCATCCAGCTCATTGCCCACAAGGGCGCAGGACTGGAGCAGCACTACGGTCTTGATGCCGAAACGCTCGTGCAGCACGGACTCCAGTTTTCAGGGGTTGCCCTGACGGGGCGCGGTCCAACACAGGCGCCGGAGATCCCAACCGACAGTCCGTTGGAGGATCCTTGATAGATCCCTCGCTCTTTTTTTGTCGACGGAGTTGACACGTCGTCAACAATTGTAAGAGCGTTAGTCACCAGTCGACTTTTATCCACTTCCCACGTCACAATGATGATTTCCCGAGAATCGCAACTCGTATCCGGCATTCTTCTTCTGACGGTCCCAACGATCATGTACGGGGGACTCACCCTGCTCGGACTCCTGACCCAAGGAACGGCCGGTCTCGCGCCCGGAGGGCTCGTCCTCAGCGACACGCAGGCGTCACTGTGGCGAGCGGGGCACGCCCATGCAGGCGTTCTCCTGCTGTTGGCACTGTTGATGCAGGGGCTGGTCGACGGGGCGCGACTCTCCCCATCCGCCACCTGGATCGCCCGTCTCGGCGCTCCGGTCGCGGCCGTGACCATGTCGGGCGGATTTTTCGGTCTGGCCTTCGTGCCCGCATTCCGATGGCTTCTGTACCTGGGCGGTCTGAGTCTGCTTGCTTCGGTGGTTCTGACCGGCATCGGGCTTCTTCGACGTTCGGAGTCGCGAAACGCCGAGGGGACCTGAGCCATCTCCAAGATCTTCTTCCTCAATCTCTCATTCCACAATGTGCACTCACGACACCATCCGACATAGCAGCGTCGGAGGAGAACGCTCGGAGGAAGAGTCCCAATCTCTAGAGGATCGCGCCGACCGTTATGTCCAGCGCATCGAAGGCTTCTACGCTCATTTGGCCAGTTACGTCGGCGTCAACGCGCTGCTGGTGGGCATCAACCTGTTTACCTCGCCGGACGTGTTCTGGGCCATCTGGCCGATTTTGGGATGGGGCGTAAAAGTGGCAATTCACGCCGTCGCCGTCTTCGGTGTACCCGGGCGGGCGGACTGGCGGGAGCGCACCCGCAACGCCTTCCTTCGGCGCCACGGCGACCGGTCCGTCGCAGGAGAGACTGAATCGGCCCGGACGCCGGAGGGCGAGACCGAGCGGCTGCGGCGGCGCATCGAGCACCTGGAAGCTATTGTGACGAGCGCGGACTGGGACCTTGTGATAGAAGAGACCCCCGATCGGAAGTCTCGTGAGGAGACGACGGCGGTCCTGGCCGAACGGGTGGTGCAGTCGTAGCGGTGAACGTGGAGGCATCTCGCGAGGGCCAGACGCCGTCCGGTTGGAATCCCGTCGTACGCCGTCTCGAATTGTCCTTGTCTTAGTCGTGGATGAATAGGTTGACGTACTCCGCAAACAGATACCGCCGATTTCGTTGACGTCCCGTCGTTTCTTTCAAGATTCCAAACTCTTCGAAGTCCCTGATGAGCTTCATTGCTGTCGCATGAGTCACGTCTAAGTGCTCCACAACGTCCTTCGCTCCAATTGAGGGCTGTTTGTACAGCAGTTTCAGCAGTCGACGGGCATTTCCGGCCTTTCTCCCAAGGCTTGTTGCCTTCTGCTCGGCTTTTTGTCGAAGGTTAAGGATTTGCTCGAACGTGTCACGTCCTTCTCGGGCTGTATCCCGCACTGCCACGAGAAAAAAACGAACCCATTGTCCGAGGTCGTTTGTCGTTCGTACAGTCGAGAGAGACTGGTAGTACCTAGATCGGTGCTTATCAATGTAACTCGACAAATAGAGAGACGGTTTAGTCAAGAGTCCTTCGCTGATTAGATAAAGCGTAATCAGCAGTCGCCCGATCCGCCCATTTCCATCTGAAAGGGATGAATCGTCTCAAACTGATAGTGACTGATTGCAATACGAATCAACTTCGGAACCTGGATCTCTTCGTTATGCCAAAACTCTTCCAGATCGCTCATGAGATCCGAAATGCGGGGATGGGGAGGAGGGATGAAGATTGCATCCTGCAGGCTGGGACCAATCCAGTTTTGACTTGACCGATACTCCCCTGGCTGTTTGTGCCGCCCACGGACATCTTCCATCAGGGTCGCGTGTGTTCGTTTTAGGAGTCGAGTGGACAGCGGGAGTTCGTCTAAAAGGGCGATGGCTTCATGCATCGCCTGGACGTAATTCTGGACCTCTTTCCAGTCTTCGCGACGCTCTGGCATGACCTCCTCTTCAGGACGAATTGCCTCTTCCATTTCCGTCTGTGTTCCTTCAATCCGACTGGAGGCGTTCGCTTCCTTGACGATGTGGAGTTGAATGAAGAGGTCGATGTCCGGAACGATTTTAGAGAACGCATTCAATTCCCAGAGGGCCTGCGTAGCGTCCTCCAGTAGCGTATTGATACGCGTGTCGTCCCAATTCCACCCGTGATTGATCGGAGTGGGAATGAAGCTTCCGTAGTCGGTCTGCTTCAGATATCGCCCCGACTCGTACTCCGCGAAACTGATTTCTTCCTCGATCTCCTGAATCGGCATAACCTATATGTTCGAGCCACTGTATAATTTGAAATAAGCGGTCCCCTAATCTGAAGAAACTAAAATAAGGAGGCCCGCAATTTTAATTTCCCGGCTCAATTTAAAATTGCGGAGGCTTACACACCATGGATTCGTTGCTCCTGGGGGAATCACTTCTTAAAAGTTTTCTCCGACTTACCCAATCACCCGCAGCTTCGCAAATTTGAGCTTCAACTTTTTGTTGCCGACGTCCGAGCCGAAGTAGACGACCGCGGTGGCCTTCTCGCCCTCGCCCTCCACGGACTGCACTTTGCCCGTTCCGAACTTTGAGTGCTCGACCCGGGCGCCGGGCACGATCTCGCCCTGTCCCTCGTCGTAGACCACGCGCCGCCCACTGCCCCCGTCGGTCGACTCGATGCGGCGCAGGTCGTCCGACGAGCCCTTCTTGTTGCCGTTGCCGCTCAGGTTCTGACGATAGTAGTGCGGGTCCATCTCGTCGTAGCTGTCCGTGGAGCCGGAGCCCGACGAGAAGCGATCGCTTTCCTGCTCCAATTCGCCGCCCGCCTCGGTGCGGACCACGTCGCTATCGACCTCTTCCAGGAAGCGGCTGCGCGTGTTGGACTGCTGCTCGCCGTAGCGGTAGCGGCTGCGCGCCCAGCTAAGGTAGAGGCGCTTCTCGGCCCGCGTGACGCCGACGTAGAAGAGCCGACGCTCCTCTTCCAGCTCGCTCTTTTCCTGTGTTGCTTGCTCCAGAGGAAAGAGGCCTTCTTCCAGTCCTGCGATGAAGACGACGGGATACTCCGTGCCCTTCGCTGCGTGGAGGGTCATGAGCGTCACCTTGTCGCCCTCGTCCTCTGCCTCGTCCTGGTCGGTCATGAGGGCCACCTCCTGGAGGAACGTGCTGATGGTGGCGTCGTCGGTGTTGGCGACGTACTCGGCGAGCCCGCTGATGAGCTCCTGGACGTTCTCCCAGCGGCGCAGATTCTCCTGCGTGTGCTCCTTCCGAAGGTCGCTGAGGACTCCGGCGTCCTGAATGAGATCGCGTGCCAGCTCGTCGGCGGGCATGCTTTCCGTCTTGGAGGCGTAGCGGGCGATGAGGTGCCGAAACTTGTCGACCGCGTTCACGGCCCGCGTGCCCAGCGATTCGATGGCTTCGGCTCGTTCGATGGCCTGCCAGAGAGACAAGTTGTGCTGCTGCGCGTAGCGCTGGAGCCGCTCCTGCGTCTTGTCGCCGATGCCGCGTGTGGGATAGTTGATGATGCGCTGCAGGCTGGCGGTGTCGTTCGGGTTGACCAGGAGCTTCAGGTAGGCCAACACGTCCTTGATTTCCTTCCGCTCGTAGAAGGAGGTACCGCCGATCACGCGGTACGGCACATTCTCCTTGCGGAGCGCCTCCTCAATGGCCCGGCTCTGCGCGTTGGTGCGGTAGAGCACCGCAAAGTCGCCGTGCTCCATCCCCTCGCGCAGGTGCAAGTCCCGGATGCGGCGCTCGATTTTTTGCGCCTCGTCCTTCTCGCTGAGCGCCTCCATGAGGGCCACGTACTCGCCCTCGGCATTGTCCGTCCACAGGCTCTTCTCGATCTGATCGTCGTTCTGATCGATGATCGAGTCAGCCAGGCGCAGGATGTTCTGGGTCGAGCGGTAGTTGCGCTCCAGCCGGATCGTTGTGGCGTCCGGGTAGTCCTTCTCAAAATTGAGAATGTTGGTGATGTCGGCCCCGCGGAAGGCGTAAATGCTCTGCGCGTCGTCGCCCACCACGCAGAGGTTCTTGTGCCGATCCGCCAGCTTGCGGGCGAGGACGTACTGCGCCTGATTCGTGTCTTGGTACTCGTCGATGTGGACGTACTGCCAGCGCTTCTGATACTTCTCCAGCACGTCCTCGTGCTCGTTGAACAGCTTGATGGGTTTGAGCAGCAGGTCGTCGAAGTCGAGGGCGTTGGCCTGCTGTAGTGCACGCTCGTAGGCGGGGTACACCTTCGCCGCTGCTTCTTGCTGGTCGCCTCGGGCGAGACTTTTGTACTCCTCGGGCCCGATCATCTGGTTTTTGGCACTCGAAATCATGCGCTGCACCGCCCGCGGCTTTACCACGTCCCGGTTCACGCCCGACAGCTGACGGGCCTGCATCTGCTGCTTGATGATGCGCTTCGAGTCGTTGGTGTCGTAGATCGAGAAGTCCTGCGAGTACCCGATCTTGTCGCCCTCCATGCGCAGCAGGCGGGCAAAGGCGGAGTGGAAGGTGCCCACCCACATTCCGCGAGCGTCGTCGCCCACGAGGTCTTCGACGCGCTCCTTCATCTCGGAGGCCGCCTTGTTGGTGAACGTGAGCGCAAGAATGTCGCGCGGCTGCGCCCGGCCGGTGGCCAAGAGGTAGGCCATGCGGTGGGTCAGCGCCCGCGTTTTGCCGGAGCCCGGTCCCGCAATAATCATGACCGGGCCCTCGGTGGTCGTCACGGCC
Organism: Salinivenus sp.; assembly: GCA_018609755.1. Lineage (GTDB taxonomy): Bacteria > Bacteroidota > Rhodothermia > Rhodothermales > Salinibacteraceae > Salinibacter. The sequence continues at coordinate 19,739 of JAHENZ010000237.1, forward strand.
TCGCGTTGTTTCTCGTTGAGGCCGTCCAGGATCCGTTTCTCGGCCTCGGGGTCAGGATCGACAGTCGCGGGCTCGTCGCGAGTCAATTGAATGCGGCGCATGCGCGGGGCGGCGGGCTGGTGGAGGGAATGTGAGCAACATCGTATGTACGGCGGGCTGTGTTCTGCGTTCGGCCCGCAGGTCCGCTCCTGCGCCATTCGTCCAAAAGGGAAAGACGGTCCGGACAGTCTCCGTGCAGGGGCGACTTATGACGTCGGCGAGGGATTGTGGGCGCCATCGCCGGAGGTGGCGGGAAGGGCAGATTCCGGCACGACGGGTTCCATCTGAAACGCAAAGTGTTTGCAGGCGATGTTCACCCGATTGCAGGTGCGGGAGATGCGTGCTCGCATCGTTTCCGACGTGTTCTCTAGGGGCACAATCACTTCATCCACGTTGTGGGCGGAGGCAAGGTCCGGAAGGTCGTCGACGCCGCCGAGGACCTCCACCCCCTGAACCTTCAGTGCGTGTCGGGTCGGATTGTCGTCCAGAAGGCCCACCACGGTCCGGTCCATGCGCTGTCGGAGGTGGCGGAGGACGAGCAGAGCGGGATTGGTGCTGCCGTAGATGAGCACCCGGTGTCCTTCGTCGCGCCGAGCGGCAAAGTACTGCCGGAAGGCCCGGAAGCCGAACCGGGTGGCTCCGATGAGAACCGTGGCGATCATCCAGTCGAGGATGAGCGCGGAAAGGGAGATCAGTTCGGGGGTATACAGGGCGAATAGGCCCGCGAGTGTACCGACGGACGCCAGGGTCGAGGCCTTCACGAGGCGGACCACCTCGGGCGTGCCAGCGTGTCGCCAGACGCCGTGGTAGAGACCAAACGCGTAGAACACGCCGATTTTCAGTACCACGATCCAGGGAAGGGCCTGCACCGTGATATCGATCTGGACTGGGGGCGGGGTGCCGCCGAACCGCAGGTGCACGGCCACGATGAAGGACGACACGATCACCAGGAGGTCTGAGAGGACGCCGCCCACCGATTTCCAGTAGATGCCTCCGGCAAGGGCCCGCATCACGGCTCCGATCCGCTCCGTGAGACTTGGGCTGCGGGACACCGGCGGCTCGTACGAGCGGCTTCCCACGAGGTAGAGCCCAAACATCACGCATGCGACTCCGCCCAGCAGGACCAGGGCCATGAAGAGCTGTGCCGTGGTCCACAGGAGAGCCAGAGCCGCCATCGCAAACACCGCACTGACGCCACTGAGGCCAAGCACGGCCCCCTGCTCCGATAGGCCGAGACGTACCAGACGATGGTGCGTGTGGTCATTTCCCCCTTTCGTAACGCGACGTCCGCCCAGAATGCGGGTTACGGTCACGAACGTCGTGTCGAAGATCGGGACGGCCAGCACAACGATGGGCACGAGGGTTCCCGTGACGGGCTCGCCGGTGCTCTGAACCCCGAGGGCGATGACTGCAAGCATGTACCCCAGAAAGAGACTGCCACAGTCGCCCATGAAGATTCGGGCGGGCTTGGCGTTGTAGGCGAGGAAGCCCAGACTGGCCCCTGTGAGCGCCGCGGCGACGACGGCGAGGCTCATCTGGCCAATGACTACGCCAATCACTGCGAGGGCCGTGCCCGCAACGGCCGTGATGCTGGCAGCGAGGCCGTCGAGGCCGTCGATGAGGTTGACCGCGTTCGTCACCCCGATAATCCAGAGGAACGTGAGCGGAAGAGAAACCCAGAACGGGCCGCCTCGCCAGAAGGCGTGGCCGGCATAGAGTAAGAGTGCCGTGGCCGCGACCTGTGCGAGGAGTTTTATCTCTGGACGAATGTCCCAGAGGTCGTCGACCAGCCCAATCACGAAGAGGAGGCCTGCCCCCAGCCACACCGGCCAGGAGTAGGTTGAGACGCCTCCGATTCCGAGCAGGCCTGCGCAGAAGGCCCCGAAGATGGCGATGCCTCCCAGCAGGGCGACGGGTTCGTCGTGCCACCGGTCTCCGCTTGGGTGGGCAATCCATCCCTGTTTTCGAGCGAGGCGGAGGACGGTGGGAGTGAGAACGAGACTCACAACCAGGGCAATACTTCCGCCCAGCCAGGGGAGAAGGGAGGCCTCAATCTGCTGATCCCCAGAGAGGATCATTTCCCAGAGCCCTACCGAAAGGCCGTCAAGTGGAAGAAGTGAAAGATCCATGCGGCAGGATGAAAGGGAACAGAACGTCCGAGAGGCAAAAATAGAAAAGCGAAAGTCCTCTTCGGGCGTAGAAGATAGGCGCTAGAGCATGAGGTCCCGAAGTCTTTGTATAAAGACTTTTGGGATTCAGGGTAGCGTTTACCAGAAGGGGCGAGCACGGAAAAGCCCGATATATCGGGGATCAAAAATGATGCCGAGACTGATAGGTGGGACCCCAGTAAAGAATCGTTTTGGACATCATGCCCAAGAGGTTACATTAATTCATAGGGGGGCGGAAGGGGGGCGAGGAGAAGGCCGGGCGGGTATCGAAAATAGCATCGACCGCCCGTGCAGCTCATGCATCAGTCCGATCGATGATTGGCAACGGCAACTTCCTCCTGGGCGTCCTCCAGATCCTGGGCGACCATTTCCTCGGCCAGTTGCTCCAGCGAGCGTGAGGGGGTCCAGCCCAGCTCTTCGCGAGCCTTCTCCGCTTTGCCCAGTAGCTGGTGCACCTCCGTCGGGCGGTAGTAGCGCGGGTCGATCTCCACCACCGGCCGCCCACTTTCGGCGTCGTACCCCACCTCGTCTTCGTCTTCGCCCTCCCAGACGAGGTCAATGCCGGCGGCGTCGAACGCCATCTCGCAGAAGTGCCGCACCGTCGTCGTCCGGCCGGTGGCCAAGACGTAATCATCGGGCGCCTCCTGCTGAAGCATCCGCCACATCCCCTCCACGTAGTCACGGGCGTGGCCCCAGTCGCGCTCGGCGTCGAGGTTGCCGAGGTAGGTTTTTTCCTGCAGCCCCGTCTTGATTCGGGCTGCCGCCCGCGTAATCTTCCGCGTGACGAACGTCTTCCCCCGGCGCGGGCTCTCGTGGTTGAAGAGAATCCCGTTGGAGGCGTGAATGTCGTAGGCCTCCCGGTAGTTGACTGTAATCCAGTAGGCGTACAGCTTCGCCGCCGCGTACGGGCTGCGCGGATAGAAGGGCGTCTCCTCGGTCTGAGGGACCTCCTGTACCTGGCCGTACAGCTCGGAGGTGGAGGCCTGGTAGAAGCGCGTCTGGTCGGTCAAGTCCAGAATCCGGATGGCTTCCAGCAGCCGCAGCACCCCGAGGGCGTCGACCTCTGCGGTGTATTCCGGCGTGTCGAAGCTCACCTGCACGTGGCTCTGCGCCGCCAGGTTGTAGATCTCGTCCGGCTGAGTCTCCTGCACGATGCGGATCAGATTCGTCGAGTCGGTCAGGTCCCCGTAGTGCAGGAAGAAGTTGACGTTTTCTTCGTGGGGATCTTCGTAGATGTGGTCGATCCGGTCGGTGTTGAAGCTAGAGGCCCGGCGCTTGATGCCATGCACCTCGTAGCCTTTTTCCAGCAGAAGCTCCGCGAGATAGGAGCCGTCCTGACCGGTAACCCCTGTGATGAGTGCCACGGGGCGGTCCCCATCGGCGCGATCGTCGGGAATTTTGCTCGTAACTTCCTTATCGGTTGGCATGAATGTGCAGAACGGTGAACGTAGAACGTGAGGTGTGTAACGCAGAACGTTACCCTGCGCTGTATTCGGGAAGGTCCTCGCGGGCGCGACCGGAGTCGTCCCGATTCTTCAGGTGCTGGATGAGATGGTAGAGCTGGCGCGAGACTTTGTCGGCCAAATCAGACACAGCTTTAAACTCGTCCTCGTCAAGATAGCCTTGATCCCGTGCGACGTACAACTGCGACCGCACCTCGCCGGCAGATGCCTTGGCCGTTCCGAGAAAGTCGATAAATTGAGGACGCGTACGACTTTCAAATCCCTCCGCAATGTTGGACATCACACTGATTGCCGCTCGACGAATCTGGTCTTTGAGGGTCCAGTCGTTCGTAAATCCGTCCTTTTCGCTCAGGGCGTAGACCTGGTTCGTCAGCGTCCGGGCGGTCTTCCACACACGGAGGTCTTCAAATCGTTCGGCCATAACTCTCAACACGAAAACCGTGTCATGTTCAACGTTGCACGCTCAACGCCTCGTGCTCCCGATACCAGTCGTAGGTGTTCTGGATTCCGTCCCGGAGCGAGGTCTGTGCCTGCCAGCCGAGGGCGTCGAGGCGGCTGGTGTCGACCAGCTTGCGCGGCGTCCCGTCCGGCTTCGAATGATCGTGCTCGATCGGGCCGTCGTGGCCCACCACGTCCTGGATGAGCGCCATCAGGTCGTTGATCGAGAGGTCTTCGCCCACCCCCACGTTCAGCATGCCGTCCGGCGCCTCCTCGCGGATCTCGTCTTCGGGGTGCTCCAGCACAAACCGCACCGCGTCGGCCAGGTCGTCGACGTAGAGAAATTCGCGCTTCGGCTCCCCGGTGCCCCAGAGCGTGACCGGCGCGTCCGATCCATCCGGCGCGGCCCCTTTCGCCTCGTGGGCCTTGCGCAGGAGGGCCGGCAGGACGTGGCTCGTCTCCAGGTCAAAGTCGTCGCCCGGCCCGTAGAGGTTGGTCGGCATCAGCGTGAGCATGTCGTCCCCGTGCTGCTGGTGCATGGCCTCGCACAGCTTGTGTCCGGCAATTTTGGCCACCGCGTACCACTGGTTCGTCGGCTCCAGCGGGCCGGTGAGGAGGCTGTCCTCCGGCATCGGCTGGGGGGCGTGCTTCGGGTAGATGCACGTGGATCCCAGAAAAAGGAGCCGATCAACCCCCGTCTCGTGCGCGGCCTGGATCACGCTCTGCTCAATGGCGAGGTTGTCGCCGATGAAGTCGGCCGGATAGCGGTCGTTGGCCAAAATGCCGCCGACGCGGGCCGCCGCGAGAATCACGACGTCCGGTTGTTCTTCCTCAAAAAACGCCCGCGTCGCGCGAGGATCGCGAAGGTCGAGTTCCTCAGAGGGGCGCCCAACGAGATTCGTGTAGCCGGCCGTTTCCAGGTGCTCCCAGATGGCCCGGCCCACCATCCCGCGGTGACCGGCAACGTAAATTTTCGAGTCTGTGGACGTTAGGCGCATGGCAGAAGTCGAAGGTAGAATCCAGAAGCAGAACCAAAACCGGCTGTATCGTAGACGTGAGTGCTCTGAAAGGTTCGTCCGGCGGTCGCATTGGCTCGCCCGGCGAGCAACGGAGCCTGTCCGCTCGCCGCCTGTGTCCTGTCTTTCCCCAATTTTGACCGTGGGCCGTGATTCAAAGACCGTATCGCTTCCGGCTACGCATGATGCTCCGCCGTTCCCGACGGCATCACCGTCCGGAACAGCGTATCGAACCGCTTGACTGCCTCGGCCCGCGAATCCGACACGGCCTGGAGCGCGCGCTCGGAGGCTGCAGCCCAGCGGTCCGGGTCGGCGTGCCACGTTCGGATGGCGTCTGTGAGGGCGGGGCCGGAGGCCTCGGGGAGCACCGTGCCACAGTCCTGGGCCTCCACCACCTGAGCCGCTTCGCTGCCGGACGGACCGAGAAACAGCACCGGTCGGCCGGCCGCCAACGCTCCGTACAGCTTGCTCGGGACCACGAGCCCCTCAAGCGCCGGGTCCATCGTCACGAGCTGGAGGTCGGCGGCGCTCAGGCTTTCGGCCAGGCGTTCGCGGGGCTGGAAGGGGAGAAAGCGAACGTTCGACAGGCCGCGTTGCTCGACCTGCGTGCGGAGATCCGCTTTGCGCGGACCCTCGCCCACGAAGAGGAACAGCACGTCCGGACGTTCGGCCGAGAGGCGGTCGGCCGCGTCAAGGACGGCGTCAAAGGGATGGGCCAGTCCCATATTTCCGGAGTACATCACCACGAAGCGGTCGTCCAGGTCGTGTTTGTCTCGAAAAGAGTTTTCGTCGTGAGGAACTGAGGACACCGCGGCGGGCGGCCAGTTCGGGATTACCGACACGCGATCGCGTGCCAGCCCTCGGTCCTGCACGAGCCGCTTTTGCATGCAGCGGCCCACGGCGACGGTGTGATCGTGTCCGCGCAGGGCCCAGGTCGAGAGCCGGCGCATCGTGCGGGCCAGCAGGCCGTCGTCATTGAGTACGCCGACGCCTGCGGCCACCTCTGGGTACAGGTCCTGGGCCCAGTGTACGGCTCGGGCGCCGGTCAGGTGTGCCAGCATCGGACCGAGCACTTTTAGCATCGGCGGGTCCGTCTTCGTGACAATCACGTCCGGGGAGGGAATCCGCAGGGCGCGGGTGAGGAAGGCGGGGAAGAGCGAGGCGTAGGCGAGGCCGCGTCGCCACGTGCTTTCTCGGGTGAAGGGAAGGGCCCGGACCCGCTCAACGTGCACGCCGTCGCTCGTGACCTCGGATGTCGGAGCACCCTCGGCCGGGCCGGTGAGCACCGTGACCCGCCAGCCCCGATCGACGAGGGCGGGGGTCAGCTCGGCCAGTAGCGCGCCGGTCGCTCCGGGTGCAGGGGGATAGACACGATTGAGGACGCAGAGATGAGGAGTAGACAAGTATCGAAACGGAGTACGGAAGAAAGAGAAACGACGAGATCAACGTGTGAAGCCCTGACGGCAGAAGCCGTTCCACCGGTCATCGCTCTGGAAAACCAGATTGATTCCGAGGATAGAGGGTTGGGAGATTACGGACGCTAGTGGTTATGCTTTTCTGGCATTCCCCTGTACAAGACTGCACGACGGGTCCTCTGGACCAAAGAAGGAGCTCTTGACGCGTGTGACCAACGACAACTGCCGTTTTTTATCGTGACCTCAATGCGCTGGCTGGAGGCACTCGTACGTGCGATGCGTCCCCATCACTGGGTGAAAAATGTCGTGGTGTTTGCGGCGCCGCTGTTTGCACTGGCGGTGGACGTGGGGGCATTGCTACGGGTTGTCGGTGCGTTCGGTGCGTTTTCGGTGACGGCCAGTGCGTTCTATCTAATCAATGACGTGCGGGACCTAGAGGCGGACCGGCGGCATCCGGTCAAACAGCATCGGCCCATTGCCGCGGGCCGGGTGTCCATTTCTGTGGCACTGGGGGGGGGCATGGGCCTTCTGGCCCTCGGACTTGCGGGGAGCTACCTGGTGGCGCCGTGGCTGTTTGTTGCGATTGGGGCGTACGTGATTCTGCAAACCGGGTACAATCTGGGGCTGAAGGAGCAGCCGATCCTCGACGTCATGGTGATTGCCGGGGGCTTTGTGCTTCGGGCACTGGGGGGGGCCGCGGCGGCGGGAGTCCCCGTCTCCGGCTGGTTCATCCTCTGCATCGGTCTGCTGGCCTTTTTCCTTGGCGTCGAGAAGCGGAAGGCCGAGCTGCGCGCGCTCGGCGATGCGGAGGACACCCGGTCGGTGCTGGAGGCGTACTCCCTTTCGTGGCTGCGCCGGATGGAGAGCGTGGTCACCGCCAGTGCGCTCATGGCCTACGCGCTGTGGACGCTCGAAGGGGCGGACACGCCCTGGATGCTGGCAACCCTCCCGTTCGTCGCGTACGCCATTTTTCGGTACCAGTACCTCTCGGAGCAAGGGGCGGGAGAGGCGCCGGAGAAGACGTTGCTCACCGACGTGGGGCTCATTGTGACGGTGCTGGCGTGGGCCGGGTGCTCACTGGGCATTCTTCTGGCCGTTCGGTAGGCAGATGCCGAGGCGGGGTATGACACAACAGAACGCCGTTTTTTTGGAATCTTGGACTTGAGGCCCGTTCAACCCGCGGATGGGCTGGCGATATCTCTTCCCTAGCACGGCAATCGCATCTTGCTTTCAGGAACCGGGCGCGACTTTCAGTAGAGGCACGCTGGCCGCTCTCCCACACGTCCATACCCACAAACATTCCGGCCCAATCCGCCGGAGGAACGGCAGGCGAGCCACCTGCACTCGACTGGAGCTTGAACATGCGATTGCCCTGTCTTCCCTGGACGTTCGTTGACACTCTCGTCCCAACTTTTTTAGCTTAACTAAGACATATAAACCACTTCCTCTATATTTCCCCTATCTTTCATATTCCTTCTCTCTATGCCTGAGTTTACTGGTTCGACTGACGAGAAACACGTCTTCACCCTCCCGTCCGAGATCGAGCGCGTCCGCTTCGACCGTCGGGACGCCGCCCCGGGTGGGCTCGTCGGTCTTGAGGTCCGCACCCTTTTCTGCGCCGACGGCTCCCGCATCCAAATTAAACTTGTCGACGCCCAGGGCACCGTCCACGACACGATCGACGGCCAGCTCGTGGGCGAGGACCTGAACCTCCAGCTCCGCGTGCCCCCCGAGGCCAACGGCGGCCTCCTGGCGAAGGTGAACATGCCGAACCACGGCCTCTCGGCCGAGTCGGAGGCGGTTCGGATCACCGATCCGGTGCGGGTCTCCGGCCCCCGGTGGTCGCAGGAGACCGTCCAGCGGGGCGACATCCTCACCCTGTCGGCGGAGGCCCGCGGGGCGCCGGACGGAGAGCGGGCCGTGGTGCGCATCTTTCAGGAGGCCCCGCGGGGGGAGGCCCACAAACCTGTCACCCGGCTGCGGCCGCGGGTGGAGGGCGGGGCCGTGGAGGTGATGTATCAGTTTCAGTACCCGGGGGACACTGCCGACATTGTCCCCGAGTGGGAGGCGCCGGAGGGGTACGCCCGGCCGCGGTTTTTCTATACCGTGGACGTGCTGGGCGTGCAGGCGGACTCGACGGACGCGAAGGCCAAGGGCCTCCTGACGTTCGTGGACGACTTGGAGCTCCGGCTTGTGAACGAGAAGGAAACGCCGCTGGCCAACCAGAATGTCGAAATCACCTTTGCGGACGGGTCCACCCAGGAAAAGCAGACGGCCGGAGACGGGCGCCTCCAAATGCAAGGGGTGCCACCGGGTCCGGTTCAGGTCGGGCTGGCCGGCTACGCCCCTCCAACAGACGAATCGGAGACCGGAGCTGCCCCTTCCCCCCTGCCCGACGACGCAACACGACTCGTGATGGATACGCTGGAAGCGACCGCCGAGGTTACCACTGGAGGCGAGGAGACGATCTGCGTCGTGCCGCCCCAAATCGACCTCCACCTCGAGCACGGGCTCGTCGGCGCGGGGCTGACGGGGACCGACTACACGCTGAAGGTCAAAACCGAGGACGGATCTACCGCCACGCTCGACGGAACAGTAGGCACTGAGGGACGGCTGCAGCAGGCGGTGCCCGTGGGATCGGTGGCCGCCGCGCTTACGCTGAAGACAGAGGGTGGGGACGTGACGATCCCGCTGGACCTTACGGATCTTTCGGCG
>JAHENZ010000238.1 GCA_018609755.1 Salinivenus sp.
CCGCCGCCCCCGTGTCCGCCGCCGCCCCAGAAGATGATGGGAAAGGCCCCATCGCGCCGGCGCGACCGACGCCCCTTCTTGCCCCGCCCCCCGCCGCCGCGAAACGACGTAATCACAAAGTACGCGAGCACCATCAGCGTAAAGATCAGCGCCATCGGCATACCGTCGTCCGAGGACGCCGGGCGAGACGAGGCCGTTGCCTCATATTCGCCCTTCGTGGCCTGAATGATGGCGTCCGTCCCCCGGTCGATCCCGGCGTAGAACTGCCCCTCTCGGAAGTACGGCGTGATCACCTGTTCCACGATCCGGTTGGCAATGGCGTCCGGGAGCGCGCCCTCCACCCCGTACCCGGTGGCGATAAACATCTGCCGATCCCCGCGCGAGACGAGCAAAACGACCCCGTTGTCCTTTCCTTCCTGTCCCACGCCCCACTCGCGCCCCATCGTCACGGCATAGTCGGAGATAGGAGCGCCTTCCAGGCTCCGGACCGTCACCACGACAATAGCGGTCGACGTCGTGTCCGTGAAGGCCGTGAGCTTGCGGGCCAGGCGCTGCTCTTCGGTGGAGGAGAGCATGTTGCCCTGATCGAGCACCGGCCCGGACGGACGCGGCGGCAGATCGTACCGTTGCGCCTGGGCAGGGGCTACCAGCACGAGCAGTAGAAGCCCGACGCTGAGCAGAGTCAGAACGTACGAATGGAGGCAGCGATGGGACACAGGACAATTCAGCAATTGAGGGAACTGCCGAGGGCTCTTTTACGCTACACCCTCGGCTGTTTTTGGATCTCGAATGCTCGGGAGCACCGATCGTCTGCTTCAACTCCGGTCTCACGCGTCCCGAAGTACGTTAGTTGAAGTTTACGTCCGGGGCCTGCTCGGCTCCGGTCTCCGCCTCGAATGCCGTGCGCGACGGGAAGCCCATGATACTGGCAAACAAAACGGTCGGGAAGGAGCGGACCTTGGTGTTGTACTGCTGTACGGCCCGGTTGTAGTCGCGCCGCGCCACCGTAATGCGATTCTCCGTGCCTTCAAGCTGTGCCTGCAGGTCGCTAAACGCCTGCGTGGCCTGCAGCTGCGGATAGTTTTCGGACACGGCCAGGAGCCGCCCCAGCGACTTGCCGAGGGCCGACTGGGCTTGCTGGAATTGCTGGAGCTTCTGCGGATCGTCGAGGTCTTCGGGACTCACCTGAATCGAAGTCGCCTTCGCCCGGGCCTCCGTCACCGCCTGCAGCGTTCCCTTCTCAAAATCCGCGGCCCCCTTTACCGTCTCCACCAGATTCGGAATGAGGTCGGCCCGGCGCTGGTACTGCGCCTGCAGGTCCGACCACGCTGTTTTTACCTGCTCGTCGGACTGGACGAGGGTGTTGTAGGAGTTGGCCGCCCCGCACCCCCCAAGGCCCAGCAGGACCACGAGGATGACGAGCGTGATTGTGCCTTTGCTACGCATAGACGTTCGGTGCTGTGTGAGGAGTGAATCGGAATTCGTGATGCGTGACGCCGAAACGGTCGGCTCCCTTCGCTTCCCGCTCTCTGAATTACGCATCACGCGTCCGTTCCGTTACTCGAACCGGACGACGAGGTGCACCTTGTCTTGCGCCCACTCTACGTGACGTTTCCGCTGAAGCCCCAGGACCACGACGCCCGCGTAGGCCCCCACCCGATCGAAGAAGTACTCGACGGTTGTCAGTGCGGCGTTTTTCTCCGGTTCGTCCGGCGTGTCGGCGTGGTCGTGGGTAAAAATGGGGTCGGCCCTGTCAAAGTAGAGCAGCGCACTCTCCTCCGCAGCGTGGTCGAAGGCCTTCCGCAGGCTGTTCTGCGTCTGCATCCGATGGTCGGCGAGGAGGGAGGGCACTTCGAATTGATGCACGTTGCCCGTGGCATACCGCGTGAGGGTGCCCAGGGCCTGCTGCCGATGCTCGCGCACCCCTCCGTGAAAGAGGAAACGCGTCCCCGTGCGGCTCTCCCGACCAGCCATGAGGGATTCGAGGCGACGAGCAAACGCGTCGGGCTCGTAGTCGAAAACGGGAGCATCCACAGCCTCCGAATTCGCACCCTCAGGGGGAGAAGAGGACATGGGCACCGGAAGGGAAGCAACGGAGAATACGGATGATTGGAAGCCGGCAACCGAAGGTCTTGTTCCTATCCGCCCCTCTCCTTTTCCCCCACCCACGCCGAGAATCGACGCATTCTGCAGGTCGATTCTCCTCTCCACTGAATTGCCCTGCAATCTCAGTAGTGCCGTTGGAGTCCAACGGCACTACACAAGGAGCCTCTTCTCATCCGGCGGAAAATGTTGCCCTCATACTCCAGTGGCACCTTCGAATGCCGACTGGGCGGTTCGGATCTTTCCTCCACGTGCCCCCCCCGGCGTGCCGTCATCCCGTGCTCTGCATAGCCGCCGCAATGCCGTTGAGGCTCAAGAGCAGCGCTTCGCCCAGCGTTTCTCGGCGCGAGGGGTCGTCCGTGGCCCGGTACCGCGCCATGAGCTCCACCTGCAGCAGGTTGAGCACGTCGGTGTACGGGTTGCGGAGCTCGATCGACTTTTTCAGCACCGAACTGTTGTCGAACAGCTCGTCCTGCCCGGTAATTTGCAGGATGGCCTCTTCCGCACGCTCGTAGTCTTCGACAATGGTGTCGTGATTGGAAAGCGCCGGATCGGTGTGCTCGTCGTACTGCTCGGCAATGGGGAGGCGGGCCCGGGCCATCTCGCGCTGGGCGCTGTCGAGGATGCCTCGAAAGAACGGCCAGCGCCGGTAGAGCGCCCGGAGCGTATCGAGGGCCTCCGGGGTCTCATCGATGATTTTCGACAGGGCGTGGCCGGTCCCGAACCAGCCGGGCACGATGTACCGCGGCTGGGTCCAGGAGAAATTCCACGGGATGGCACGGAGCGACTCAAAGTCGACCCCGTCCCCCTCGGAGGCGCGGGACACCGGTCGCGAAGCGATGGGTAGGCGACTGATGTGCTCGATGGGGGTCACCTGCGTGTACCACTGCCATTCCTTTCCACCCCCGTCACCGATGAGGTCGCGGTAGGCCTCCATGGCGTGCTCGGCAAGCCGATCCATCAGTCCCGCCACGTCCGAGTCGGTGGAGACCTTGTCGTCCAGCATCTCTTTGTAGCTCTCCTCTTCCGCTACCTCGGCGGTGGAAAGGAGCGTCGCGTTCACGAGCTGCTCCACGTGCCGCCGGGCAATGTCCGGCAGTGCATAGCGGAACGAGATGATTTCGCCCTGCTCGGTCATACGGATGCGACCGTTGTGCACGACCGGCGGCAGCGCGCGGATGGCCTGCGAGGAGCGCCCGCCCCCGCGGCCCACCGTGCCGCCGCGCCCGTGGAAGAGGCGCAGGTCCACGTCGTACTCGTCGCAAACAATGCCGAGGTCATTGATGGCCTTGTGGAGCGCCCAGTTGGCCATCCAGTAGCCGCCGTCCTTGTTACTGTCCGAGTAGCCGAGCATGATCTCCTGAAAGCCGTCGCGCCCCTCCAGCTGCTGGGCGTACACCGGGTGATTGAAGAGCGTCTCCATCCGGTCGTCGGCGGCGCCGAGGTCGTCGATGGTCTCAAAGAGCGGCACCATGTCGACCGGGCACTGAAACGCCCCGTCCACCACCTTCCCGAGCCCCGCCTCCTTCGCCAGCAGCATCGGCTCCAGCAGGTCGCTCACCGTGTGGGTCATGCTCACGATGTAGCTGCCCACTGCGTTCGGGTCCACGGTGTGGATGGAGCGAATGACGCCGAAGACCTCCATCATCTCCGCCGCCATCTCCGGCAACGAATCGTGATCGGACACGAGCGGACGCGGATTTTTGAGCTCCGCCTCCAGCACGTCCAGCTTCTCCTCCTCCGAGAGCCCGGCGTAGTCGTCTTCGACGCCAGCCTCACGCAGCAGCGCGGTGACCGTCTCCTCGTGCACGCCGCTGTGCTGGCGTACGTCGAGCGCGGCGAGGTGAAACCCGAACGTCTTCACTAGGACACGTAGCCGGTGCAGCCGCCCGCTGCGTCCTGCGTCCTCGAAGCCATGCTGGTTCAGGCTCTCGGCAATCAGGTCGAGGTCGGCCAGCAGATCGTCGGCCGCATAGTCGGCCGCCATGTTCTCGACGTTCGTCTCGTCGATCTGATCGAGCAGGCGTTCCAGCCGCGCCTCCACGTAGCAAAGCTTGAGGCGGTAGGGCTCGTGGCGGTACTGGTGTAGCGACTCGTCGGCGAGAACGACCTCCTGCGCGTCCTCCTCGATGGAGTGGAGCAGCGCCTCGGACGCCGTCACCTGACGACGCGAGAGGCTGAGATCATCGCGCAGCTGCTCCAGCTCGTCGAGGTAGTGCTCGATCGTATCCTTTCGCTGGGTGGCAAACGTCCAGCGCGTCACGTCCGACGTCACGTTTGGGTTGCCGTCGCGGTCGCTCCCAATCCAGGAGCGGTACTGGAGAAAGGCCGGCACCTCGGCCGTCTCGTCGTAGTGGCGACGCAGGGCGTGCTGCACGTCGCGGTGGATGTGGAAGATCGTGTCCCAGATGGGGCCGTGCAGGAAGTAATGCCCCTGCTCCACTTCCTCGCGCACGGTGGGGCGATCGGCTCGAATCTCGTCGGTGGCCAGCAAGAAGGCGACCTGCGCGTGCAGATCGTCGAGCGTGTCGGCCCGTTCGGCGGGCGTCGCGTCTGCCCGGCCCAGGGTGGACAACAGGTCGGCAATGCGCTTCTGCTTGCGGAGCACCGTCCGCCGCCGCGCCTCCGTGGGATGGGCCGTAAGGGTGGGCTGGATGTCAAGCTGTCCGAACAGGTCGGCCACCTCGTCGACACTGTAGCCCTTCTCCTTCAGCTTCGCCACTGCTGCGTCGATCGACTCCGCTCGCGGCTGTCCGTCCGGCCGCCCGTTGCCCGTGCCCGGCCCCATCGGCCAGTCGGCCGGCCCCGACCGGCGCGCCCGCTCCCGATTGATGCGGATGATCTCCTGCTGCTCCGCCTGGTTGACGAGGTGGAAAAACGTCGTATACACGTGCAGAAGCCGCACAATCTCATCCTCGTCCAGATCGGCAATGCGGTCGGCGGCCTCTTCGCGCAAGGACGGGTCGTCCTCGTGCTCGGCCCGTTTGCAAAGCACACGCAACTCCTCCACGTGCTCAAACAACTCGTCGCCCACCTGATCGCGGGTCACTTGGCCCAGCATCGAGCCCAGGAGATTCACTTGTCGGCTCAGGGGTTCAGAAATGCCGGTGCCTTCCGTTTCCAGTTCGAGTCCGTCCCAGCGGGGCATAAAGCAGACGCGACGTGTTAAGATAGAGTGTACGCA
>JAHENZ010000239.1 GCA_018609755.1 Salinivenus sp.
AACTCCCTCCACACCAACGCCTACGACGAGGCCATTACGACGCCCACGGAGGAGAGCGTGCGGCGCGCGATTGCCATTCAGATGATCATTAACAAGGAGCTGGGCATGACGATGAACGAAAACCCGCTTCAGGGTTCGTACATCATCGAAGAGCTCACCGATCTGGTAGAGGAGGCCGTGCTCCACGAGTTCGAGCGCATCAACAATCGCGGTGGGGTGCTGGGAGCGATGGAGTCGATGTACCAGCGCGGGAAGATTCAGGAGGAGTCGATGAAATACGAAGAGACGAAGCACTCCGGCGAGCGGCCCGTGATTGGGGTCAACACCTTCACGCGGGACGAGGAGGAAGAGGACGCCCCCGAAGAGGAGGTGGATCTCATGCGCTCCTCGGAGGACGAAAAGCAGCACCAGCTCCGGAACCTGCGGGCGTTCCAGAAGCGGTATGAGGACAAAAACGAGGCGGCGCTGAAGGAGTTGAAAGCGGTGGCACGGGAAGGTAACAACACGTTCGAGGTGCTGATGGAGGCGGTGAAATACTGCTCGCTCGGCCAGATCACCGAGGCGCTGTTTGAGGTTGGGGGCGAGTACCGGCGGAATATGTGAGGTTTAGGCTGTGATTGACCGATCGCGATCCGCAGCTCTTTTAGAGTGGAACGGAGCATATCCAGCGTGCAGATCTCAACAGGCCTCGGAGCAAATTACCAGATCTTGCTCCCGCCCCTCCAAGAACGATAGCATCGATTCTTCTTAGGGACCGAGCCAGCCTTTTTGTCGGCTCAATACAGAGAGGCCCACGTGAGAGTGTTCACGCAGGCCCAAAATCCAGTAGGACGCAAAAATCAGTACATCACTTTTTACCGTTTGCGTCCCCCGGCTCGCCGTGACGATTGGCGAGATGAGTTGGCTGCTCCTACGATGTGCTCGCCGGTTGGATGTTCTGGTTGACGCGGAAGCGGTTGTCCGGATCATAGGTCGCCTTCACCTGTGCGAGCCGGTCGTAGTTGCCACGGTAGCTGGCCCGAACCCGTTCCTGGCCTTCGTCCATCAGGAAGTTTGGATAGGCCCCTCCGGCGGAGTACGGGTGCAGCGCGTTCCAGTAGCTTCGCGTCCAGCTCCGGAGCTCTTCGTTCTTTTCGGGGTTGGGATCTACGCCGACAATCGCCATCGAGTACATGACGTCGCGGTAGCTCCAAGCCGTCTCGTTCTCATCGACTTCGTGGACCGCCCCGTCGATTGGATAGAGGTGCATCGTCGAGAGCATTGACGGGAGCTTCGCACCGTGCTCGACGTGCAGCGCGACGGCTTCGTCCGAAATCTCTTTGACAAAATCGCCCTTCCAGTACCACTGGTCGCCCGATGCATAGAGCTCGTCAAACATGCTCTGCATCATTGGGTACGGCATGGCTTGAACGCCGTGGAGGGCGGGCTCGCCCACCTTCAAGACTGGAGCGAACGTCTGCTCAACCTCGTCCTCCGGCCCGGTGTAGCACCAAACGACTCCGCACATCTTCTTGCCGTGAAGGGCTTCGGGGAAGGGCGGCCCTGACGGCACCGTGAGGAACGCGAAGAACCCGTAGAGGTCTCGCGGTGCGCTGGGAAGGAAGTCCCGGTACCAGCGCAGCACCGTCTCGGCCTGCTCCATCGGCCAGAACGTGGGTCCGGCGTGAACGGTGTCGACCGGATGCACCTGGAAGAGGAAGGATGTGACGACGCCGAAGTTGCCCCCACCGCCGCGCAGCGCCCAAAACAAATCCGGATTTTCTTCGTCGCTCGCGTGAACGAGACGCCCGTCAGCCAGCACCACGTCGGCCCCAAGCAGGTTGTCAACTGCCAGGCCGTACTTGCGCGAGAGGTAGCCGTGCCCCCCACCAAGCGTGAGACCGGCGACGCCGGTCGTCGAAATGATACCGCTGACCGCCGCCAGGCCGAAGGCGTGCGTGGCATGGTCCACGTCGCCCCAGGTGGCACCACCCTCAACGCGGGCGGTCCGAGCGTCGGGATCGACGCGAACGGCATTCATTGCCGAGAGGTCGATGACGAGCCCGTCGTCGACCATCGCCAGACCCGGGCCGTTGTGTCCGCCGCCGCGGATGGCCATTAGCAGATCGTTGTCCCGGCCAAAGTTGACCGCCGCGATGACGTCGGCCACGTCGACGCACTGTGCGATGAAGCGCGGCTTTTTGTTGATCATGGCGTTATAGAGCGAGCGCGCGTCGTCGTACGTAGCGTCCCCGGGCTGGACGAGCGTGCCCCGTAGGCGGGAGGCAAAATCCGCGACGGCCGTTTCGCCGATAGACGTTTTGTTGAGGGCCGACTGCCCGTTTGTTTTGAGGCGCTGTGAGGCGGGGGTCATCAGTTCATCCTATTGAGTGGTGGTTTTATGAGGTGTTGTAACAAGATACAGTTTCATCCCCAAGCGAGCCTCAGCGTTTCCAATGCTCCGAGGCGGGCATCGGCGTAAAATGAGGCACGCCGACGGCTCGTTGGGCCCCGTGCCCAGAGCAAGCCGATAGGAAGGGGGGGACAGGGCCGCTCAATGGATCCACTCAGGGCTGCAGAACGCGTTTCTGCGGGCGAAAACAGGTTTCAGACAAAGGCACAAAAAAACGCCCGCTCAGGCGCTAGCCTAGGCGGGCTTTCATTTGCGAGGCCCTTTTTTCGAAGGACCTATAGTAGCTAGAGCAGGACTTATACGTCTACCCCGTCGTATGCTGCCAGATCCGCTCTAATTGGTTGGGCGACCAGTCGGAGGATGCCCCCATCGAAGCGCCGTCAACCAATCTGGCTGTTTTTTGACGCCTGAACTCCTGAATGGCCTTTCGCTTTCTTGATTCACGCCTCTGGTCGAGGCGAGCGAGTGGCCGGTGCCGAAAGGTCTTACGGAACGGGTGCGAAAAGGTACGCTGCTGTTTTCTCATTTGAGAATCCTCCCCACGTTCGGTGGGATCAATGGGCCGCTTGGTCAACTTCTAAAATACTATGGCCAAGCTACTTTCTTTAACTATTCTGTTACAGAAAGTTCCCTTAAGTTTAGGGTATCGCCCTAGGGAGGCTCGGCCCGTCGTCGAACGGGTTCTCATTCAATTTGGAGGGCATTTGAATCGGCAGATTTCTCCTTGAACGGTGCTAGCAGGCTGTTGCGCATAGACTCACCTTCACACTTGCTTCTAAAACTACCAAATACATTGGCTATAATTTGGCAGGTGAAGAAAAATTTCCCTTTCAGAGTATACGTAGCGCAAAAAATTCGCTCGGGCAAGCTTCCAAACCCCAATGCGCAACAGGTTGCTAGTGACCTTGCACAACGACTCTGACGGTTTCGAGCGTCGGTCACCCGGCGCCGCAATCGTCAGCGTTTGCTGGCAGCGGTCGATCCCGAGCATATTCCGCACAGGAGATACAGACGAAAACAGCGTCAGGATATCTGCGATTTCTCGCGTTTCAGTCGTGCAAGCCCACTGGAGCGAATCCTGGATAACTCCGGCACTTGCGGGGGCGGCTCGGGAGGCTTCAAGCCGGCGCCTGCGCCTCTAAGTTACGATGAGCCATGTCTACGAAAGCCTGGTGCTTGTCCGGGGGAGAGACCTCGAGGAACTCGGTGTCTTCCTCCGCTACTCCCGTGTGACCGGCTGCGAGGTAAAATACGTCGCCGGCTCGAAGCGTCTCTTCTCCCTCGTCCGACTGGATTTTCAGGCGCCCTTTGATAACGTAGCCCCAATGAGGGCAGGGGCACAGGTCGTTGGGGTGACCTTTCAACAATGGACCGAAATCCGTTCCGGCGGGGACAGACACAAGGGCCACTCGCATCTCGTCCCAATCTATGCCCCGAATCGTCGCTTCCCCAGCTTCCATTAAAAGCGGAAGTTCATCTTTAGATGTGTGCATGATATTGCTCCTTGGCGGTTCGTTAAAGCGTCGAGTTCATGTTTGCGAGTGTACAGAGGAAGGCATCCCCCGACGCGGTCTTTCAATTGTGTGGGAGGTACTCTTTGAGGGTTGCGTCCTGTAAGAAGCTATCGTTCTGATCGGCCTCCCCCCAACAAAAAAGCCCGCGGGGACGAACCCCCGCGGGCCTGGTGGAAATAACTCCGTTGTAGAAGCGTCCTATGAGTAGTTGAGGTTGTCCCCTCTCATGAGATCAAGCCTTGCTGACCCCGTTGTTCTAGACGGCGGTCTTGGACTCTTTCTTCGCGAGTCGGACTTGGAGCCGCTCTGCGCGCCGGACATCCTCAATCGAGAAGGTTTTGGAGCGTCCCATCTTCTCGGTGAGTTCAGGATACTTCTGAAGATAAAAGGCGGCCAGGGACCGCTGTGTGGCCTTATTTACCCGAGTTGATTGCTCGCTGTAGCGGTCGCTGCTCTCAGTGGCGAGCTGCTCAAGGGCCCGGGCGTTTCCGATGTTAATAAGTGCGGAGAGCGCCATCAGGCGGTGGCCGTTAGACGCGCCGCTGCGGTAGGTCTTCATCAGATCGGGGACGAGGGCGTTTAAGTCCATCGCCGTGCCGGCGCCAGTCTCGTTTTCGACGCGAAGCATCTTGTCGGGGATCGAGCGGAAGCTCACCGTACATGTGGCCTCGCACCTGTTCAACATAATGATGTCCATTAGGGCGTCTTGCTGCCGCGTCGCGTCTTTAGAGCTGAGTTCAGCGCGAAGATGCTTGATGAGGCTCGGCGGGTCGGGAGCGACCGAAAGGGGCGCGGCGGCAAGCGGCACGGCGAGCAGGCCTGCAGTAAAGGCCAAAAGGAATAGAATTCGGGAGAAAAATGTCTGATACCGTTTCATTGGAAGTTACATTCGAGTGTGTGGAAAGAGAGCACCGGCAGGCCGATTCTCTCAAAAAACCTCTTTATCAACGAACGGAAGTATAAACCGAAGTGCGGGATGGAGAGGAACTCGGGGTGGAAGAGCAATCTGCTCTTGTACGACTCCCTCTTTTTGGAGTGGTGAGATATTTGGCTCTTCGGTCTGGCTCGCAGGGAGCTGCGACTCACTGCCGAGACATCGGTCCGTTCGAGTAAAGATAAGCTAACAAAGATAACCCAAGCCCCGCTTTCAACATGGGATGTCGGGATCGAATCGGAGCCCCGAGACCCGCCTCTTATGATGCCCCGTTGGCTTGGACACCGGTGCATCGAGGGACACCCTCTCCAGACGAGGGAAGAGTACCACTGTATCTTCCTCTCCACAATCCGCTCGAACACAGGGCCGTCCATCAGTTGAACGTCGGGAATTTGCAAAACGAGGCGATTGAAAAAACCGGCCATTTGATGAGGATCGGGATACGATTGCACCGGTGACGCAATTGCGGTTGCATGTTCGCCCGTCCCCGCTCATCTTGTGGGTACGTTAACACCACTCCGTTATTCATGAGGCCTCTCTAATCCAGGCACACGTCTGTTCGGAGGGGCGTCATCATCATTTACCCAGACCCGTGGATATCGAGAACATAACCGTAGTCATTCCCCGCACTGAAAACACGACCAAGAGCGAAGAGCCAGTCGAGGTGTGGCCGCTTGTAGAGGCGTCCCTCGATTCGATCGACGCCGACCCGACGACCCGGCAAGCCGCCGAGGCGGCTCTGGAAGTCAGTGATGGGTGTGCGACGCTCGCGAATTACCTACTGAGTCAAGAAGACGAGGTGCCGAAGCTCGACTTTCGGTCCAAGGTTCCGCTCCTCGTCCGGGCGGCCAAGTTGGCGCAGGACGACGGTGGAGCCGAAAGCATCTACGACCCGGAAGAGGGCATGATCTTTTTTGAGACCGAGGACCATCCGTTCGCCTTCCCGGTCCATGAAGAATGGACGGTCGACTGGGAGCGCGTCGCCGATGAGGTGCAAGAGGGCTATTCCTGGGACGGCACCGAAACGGAAGTGTGGGCGCTCGACTGGTTGATGGCCTATCTCGACATCCCGTCCGACGACTACATGGTGGACGATGAGGACGAGGATGACGACCAGTATTACAGCCGCATCTGAGGCGTCCGGTCCACATTTTCGCAGGATTAGAGGGTGAGGCCTTCGTAGGCCGCGGTGCAGTCAATGCCGTGGGGGGAAAGCCGCTCCCGCGCTCGCGCCTGCATCGCGTCGAGCGCTTCGTCCGATCGGTCGGGGTCGTGGTGGAAGAGGACGAGGTGCCCCACCTGTGCCTTCCGGGCGAGGCGGCACGCGTCCTGTAGTATGCTGTGGCCCCAGCCCGACTTTTCGGGCATGTCGTCCTGAACGTACTGGGCATCGTGCACGAGCACGTCCGCGCCGGCGCAGAACGAGACGAGATCGTCGAAGGGGGCGACTGCTTGGCCGGGAGGATCGATCTCGTTGTCGGGAATGTGGACAACGGTTTGTCCGTTGAGGGAGATACGGTATCCGTATGCGCCGCCGGGATGATTCACCGGGCGACGTGACAGATCGAAGCCTTGGTCGTTCAAAAACGCCACGCCGTTGTCTTGCACGCGGTGAATCGTAGCGGGGATTTCCAGCTCAGTCAGGGGAAAGTGAAAGCCGTCGAAGCGCTCCAACAGGGACCACTGCGTCTCCTCGTAGTTGTGGTCCACGAGGTGGATGGTGCGTTCCTCCTCATAGAGGGGCTTGAAGAAGGGGAAGCCCTCTACGTGGTCGCTGTGCACGTGCGTAAGGGCGACGTGAATCGTTTGGTCCGTTCCCAGAAGTTCGTGACCGAGAGGCCGAATGCCCGTGCCGGCATCGATGATGAGAATGCGATCGTCCGCCTCGACGGTCACGCAGGAGGTGTTGCCCCCGTAACGCTGATTCTTCGGGGTGGGGGCGGGAACGGAGCCTCGCACGCCCCAACAGGTGATCTGCATGGCGAAAGACAATGATCCCCTCGAAAAACGGGTACGATCTCCCGTAAACATAAGGACCACATGTTCCAAAGCAAATCGTGAACAGGCGTCCCAATTTGTTGAAACACGGGGGCTTGGTCGTCCCGGTCAGAGGGAATAAATCCGTGGACTGAGGGAGGGATCACGAACAAGCCCTGTCGATCGCTCTTTCTGTACCCCGGACGACACAGAACCGGTGCTCTCGGATCTGGCACTCAGTCTCAAACTGTGCGGGGGACCCTTCCGCTATGCGTTGTCTCCCGTCGGGTGGGAGTGGCGAGCCAGGGGGAGGGTCATGCAGCGCGGGCCGCCCCGTCCCCGAGACAGCTCCGTCCCGCCCAGCTGGATGGCGACCTTCTCGGAGCCGGGCACGAACGGGCTCGATTCGTAATACGACAGGAAGCTTTCGGCCGAGACGACACGGTATCCGTGGTCCTGGAGACGGTCGAAGGTGCGGCGATTCCGCTCATAGCCGAGGATGGCCCCAGGGGCGGCGGCGAACACGTTCGCCCCATCGGTCCACTGCTCCCGCTCTTGATGAAGCCGGTCGGTACCGCCGCAGGGGATGTAGGTCAGGTCGCGGTCCAGTACCGTGTTCAGCGCATCGCGGAAGTTCGTACGCATGTCCGTGACGAACTGGCCGGGCTCGTCGGACGGCCGCAGGTGGACGGCGTAGCCAAAGCCGTGTGTTTCCAGTAGAGGCGGGAAGGCGATGACTTCGGTCGGGGAGGCGAAGGTGAATACCGTATCGAGGTGCATTGTGGCTCGCCGGCGCGGCAAATCCACGGCAATCACGTGCTCCACGGGCGTCCGATCGAAAAGCTCGTGGGCAATGCTCATCACGGCCCCGAACGAGGTGCGCTCCGAGTGACCGATGAGCACCGTGTCGGGGCTGGCCACCAGGAGATCGCCGCCCTCGAACGTCACCCCGGGCGGAAGCTCGATCACCTTGTCGCTGTGAGGGGCGAAGCGGGGGTGGTAGTTCAAAATCACGTTGATGATAATGCTCTCCCGCGTCCGGGCCACCGTGGCGGCGTGACTGAGGATGATGTGGTCGTGGACGACCGCCGCAAGGTCGCGCGTGAACATGAGATTCGGCACCGGCTGCACCCGGATGTCGAGGTCCGATTTGCCCGTAAGTGCGAACTGGCGCAGATCCGACGGCGTGAATTGCTTCAGCTCTCCCTCCACGGTGCCGAGGTTTTGCTCTGGCAGGCTACGGCATAGCTTTTCCACGAACGCATGTCGCGCCTCTTCCCGCTCGAAGGTCTCCAGCAGAAGATCGCTGATTTGCAGTACCGTGTCGGGCCGTCCCACGATTTTCTCAAAGACTGAGCACATCAATTGATGCTCCTTCCGGGCGTGCCCGACGAACAGAATGTCGTCGAACAGAAGCTCCTCGCGGTTATCAGGAGCCACCAGCTCCATCTCCTCGCCCGGCGTGTGGACAACGACTTGCTTCAAGAGGTGGGCTTCCGCTGGAATGCCGTAGACCGACTCGTCGGTGCGAGGGGAAGGGGAGGCCGGAGCATCGAGTGTATCCACTGGAGAGAGAAAGGTCAGTCCGAAAGTACGTGGACTGTACTAAACCTCTCACCTTCCGAGGTGTGCCCGCCACTCACTCTCGAAGGCCTTCGAGAAGACGGATTACGAAAAGAACCACGAGAACAACGACTCCGCCTTTGAGGATGAGCCATAGAAGTGTGCTGGCCACGTCTACCACCACGCCCAGGAGGCTGAGGCCGACGAGGGCCACGACTCCGTAAACGAGCCACCGGAGTACCGTGTCGAGATCAAGATCCATGGGGAGAGAAGAATCATTCAGGGAATTGGTTCACCGTGGATACGATCACCGGAGGACGGATGTTACGGGTCCGGTTACGGAAGGCGTTCAGCGAAGGGGACTCGGAGCGTGTCCGTGTAGATGCCGCCGACGAAGCCATGCCCCCCCTGTACGTTGGAGTACAGATCCGGGCGGGCTAAGCTATCGATCGAGGCGCTCTGCCATTCGGGCCACTGTGGGCCTCCCGCGGAGACGATCATGCGGGCCGCCGGGCGAAAAAAGTACGATTCACCGGGACATACGGGGGATCCGGACGGTGGGTCCGGGTGAAGGCTGATGAGTTCGTCTCGATAGAAAACGGAAATTTTGAACCGATCCCCCTCGTCCGATACTTTGTCGTAGTGGTTCGAGGACACCCACGTTCGCAGGGTGTCTTCACCTGATGGCTGCAAAATCGGGTACTGAATGATAGCAGCAGCGATCTGAGGAGCGCCTCGAGCAAAGACGACGAACGTGTTTTCTGATTGACGGTCCGGAATGGTCGGGGTCGGATAGGTGCACGGAAGGAGAATTGGCTGTCCGACATTGAGGCTCGGGGCCTGCGCGGGCGTCGTCGTGGTGCCCGTGGTGAGGACCGTATTTTCTTTCTTCACAGCGATCCGGTACTTCGTGGACGGTTGAATGGGATGTGTCGTCCAGAAGTTATGGGCCGTCGTAGAGTCAGCATCGAGGATTGTAAGAGAGTCCTGAAGCGAGATCTCTTCTCCGCTCTCAAGATTTTGGAGGACCACGGCAGCGTCAACGCTGGAAGAGGCCCCGGGGGCATTCGGTGAGCTGAGGGGATCGACTCGGATCACCTGGGTGTCGGCCGCCACGTCCAGCACTCCGTAGAGGGAGTAGCGGTACTGGTCGGAGGGCTGGAGCACGTCGACAGTCGTGTCGCAACCGGGGAATAGAAGAAGAGTAGCGACCGACAGGGCTCGCACGACTGTTGCGAAACCGTTGTGGTCGAAGAAGAAGGAACGCATGCTACAGCGTGGGGAAAGCCGAATGGAAGGAGCCGGTGGCAAAACGGGTTATCGAGCAATGGGCGTCCTGATGGGGACGCGGATTGTATCCGGGTAAATGCCCCCGACGTATCCATGGCCCCCCGTTACGTTAGAAAATGCATCCGGCCGTGCGATTTCATTTAGGGAGACGTGTAGCCAGGTCGGCCAGTCGGGGCCGCCGGCTGCCACTACGAGCTCAGCGTACGAATGTGCTAAATCCGTACTGTCGGCGCAACCGTGTTCTGAAGACTCCGGATTAATTGAAACTAGATCCGGTTGGTAGTCAATCCGAATCACAAAGTTCTCGTCGCCGCGTTCGATTTCGCCGGAGTGATTGAACGTGTACGATACAGGAGGGGGAGTCGACCCGTTCGTGGGGGGCTGAATAGCATACGAAAGTGTGACCCCTGCCAGGTGTTCAACCCCGCGAACCTCGACGTACAGGATATTTCCGGACTCCCGGTCCACACAGGGCAGGGAAATCGAGCCCGCATCCACTTCCGGGGGCGCAGACGGCGTCGTAGCGGTCGCCGTCGTGAGGGGCTCGTTCTCTCTCTGCACGGTCACCCGGTAGGTCGTGCCGGGGGCAATTGAGGTGGGAGCCCAATAGTTGTAGAAACGGTCGTCCCCAATCGTCAACACGGAATCGCGAAGGGTTACCTCCCGTCCAGTTTCCAGATTCTCCAAAACCACTGTAACGTCTGGCGAACGGTTCTCAAGAGAATCCAAGTGTGGGTCGACCCGAATCACCTGCGTATCTGCGGCCACGTTCAGGGTCCCGAATAGTGAGTACTGATACTGGTCCGACGGACGCACGACGTCGACCGTTGGATCGCAGCCAAACGTGAACAACAGACCCGCAAGGAAGAGAAGCGAACGGATGGACGAGCGCATCTGAGTAGAAACCATGGCTATTGTCGAGCACGTCGAGGGGAAAGGAGGCAATTCCTCTTCCGTCATGGCGATGCTACTCGAAATTGATTTGGAGAGAGAGGTACGGAATCACAGGGAGCTGGTCGACGCGGTCTTGCGTGAAGATGTCTACGTAGAACACATTTCTCCGGTCGTAGGCATTAATGGCTCCCATTTCAACGGTCATCCCCAGAAGCGGCGAAAGAGTGAACGTCCGCTTGAGCGAGGCATCGAGCCGATGATAGGCCGGAAGGCGGGCCTGATAGGGACGGTCGAAAAGGGCCCGGGGGGTGCCAACGCTTCCGAAAGGATGCTCTCGGAGGCCCCGCACCTCCAGCATCGAATCGTAGCCGTATACCTGTGTGAAGGGGAGTCCGGAGTTGTATTGCCAGCGGGCACTGGCCGTAACCCACGAGAGATCGAGGCTGGCACTCACGCCGATTTTGTGACGGAGGTCGTAGGGAGGGGAATATTCAATGAGAGGATCTCCCGTCCATCCGCCCAAGTCGTCCTCGGAGGCTTGGTAGGTCGTTTGTCCGTACCCATAGGTCAGATCCAGACGAAGCGGATCCGGCTCGTACTGAATCGAAAGATCGGCGCCAAAGGCCTGGCCGTCAGCGCGGGAGAGCGTCGTGTTAAAGCGGACGATGGGCGTCCACCGGGGCACCGCCAGGTCCCAGAGCTTCTTATACCAGCCTTCGACCGAGACGCGGAGGCTGCTTTGGATTTGTTGATTCCAGCCAAGGAGGGCGTGGGCGGCCTGGGGGGGATGGTCGGTGAAGGGACTGGGAAGGAGGGCCTGAAAGGTTGAGCCGGCATCACGCTCGTCGGAGACGCCCGTCACGAGCTGCCGGTACAGCCCCCCTGCTGCCGTAAGTTTCATGCGCTCGGAGCCCCGGGGACGGTAAGAGAGACGCAATCGGGGCTCCAGCATGGGCAGTCCGCGAGAAAACTGAAACTGGGTTCCGAGGCTGGGAGTGAGGGTAACCCGATCGTTCCAGGTCAGCGAGGCTTCGATGTACGGGGAGGTGGTGATGCGAAAGTAGTCTTCCGACGTAATGCCGAGAAACGGCTCGTCCAGGCTCAGCCGGTACTGGTCGGCGCGCAGGTGAAAGCCCCACTGCAGCGAGTTGCCGTTCGGGAGCGGCTGGGTGAGGTCCAGATTCGTGTAGAACCGCCACGCGCTGGCATCTCGCGTCGTGCCGTCGACCGAACGCACCGCGTTCCCAAAGTGGCTCGTGCCGAAGCTGGCATCCAGTACCTGCGCGGACGTATCGCCGAAGAGCAAGCATTCTCCCCCAAAGGCGGTGTTGTTCCACCGAAACGAAGCCGTACGATTGGGGTCCAGGCGTCCTCGGTCATACGTCCGCATCCCCACGAGTGAGCACTGGCTCGACTCTCCCTGCGAGTGATACTTGGCCGTCAGGTCGTAAAATTTGTAGGGAGTTTGCTGGTTGAGGAGGGTCGGTCCGGAATGTTCGATAAGCGAATGACGGACATTGACCAGAAATGAGCTCCCGCCCCGGCTGATCGGTCCTTCGAAGCGAGCCAGGGCCAGAAACGGTCCGGCCCCGACACTTCCCTTGAACTCATTCACGTTCCCGGGGCGCAACTGCACGTCCAGCACCGACGACAGGCGACCCATGTATTCCGCTCCGAATCCGCCGCCGTAGAAGTCGGCCGTCGACACCAAATCCCCCGGAAAGGCCGAGTAGAGCCCGATGATGTGAAACGGTTTGTGAAGGGGCATCCCCTCGACGAGAACCTTATTCTGAGAAGGCGTTCCGCCGCGCACGTAGAGCCGTCCCCCGCGGTCGCCCGTAGTGGTTACCCCCGGAAGGCCGCGTAGGTACGTGGACAGATCACTCCCCGGCCCGGCACTTGGAATCGACTCGATGTCCGCAGAACGAATTTGCCGCAGGCCGGCCTCCGACTCTTTTACCGGGCGACGGCCTTCGATCGTGACGTCGTCAAGCTGCTGAGCGGAGGCAGAAAGAGAAATGGAGACGGTCCGCTGCTCCCCAGGGGCCAGCTGAAGGGTGTCGCGGTGGGGGGTATATCCCACAAAACTGATACTGAGGCGATACCGGCCGGGCGGAATTTCGGAGATCTGGTACAGCCCATCGGCATTCGTCGCTACGGCCGACTGGACATTCCCCGTCGTGTCCCGGAGAATTACGTTTGCTCCCTGAAGAGATTGGCCGCCATCAGCCGAGCGGACAAACCCGCGGACGGCCGCGGGGTCCTGAGCAAATGTGGGGGCTGGCCCGGCTGCGATCAGAGAACAGAGGAGAATGCCCGCAATGAAGAAAAGAAATCTACTCATTTTCGATTTTGGAACCGGTTCCATAAGGGAGGTACTTATAAAAGCAATTCCACCTCCGGTGACGAAAAAGACAAAGTGATTTTACTACTAGGAACAGAAAGTCACATAGAAAAGAAGTGATGAACGGCATAA
Source organism: Salinivenus sp. (assembly GCA_018609755.1). Classification (GTDB taxonomy): domain Bacteria; phylum Bacteroidota; class Rhodothermia; order Rhodothermales; family Salinibacteraceae; genus Salinibacter. The sequence continues at coordinate 13,041 of JAHENZ010000239.1, forward strand.
CGTCAACTGAAGACAAAATGAAAGGGCGCTGTTGACAGTGGCGAAGATGAAGCCTCTATGGGAGATCAGTAGTACAGAACCGCTACTCTGACAAATCTCGTACTCGATTTGACCAATTGAGGGACAACCCGAAAGTGGCAGATGACGAATTGGACGCGTCGATATGAATGCAATCTGTCAATAACGTTCTACTCGACGTCAAGCGCTCTCAATCTTTTCGCTCGTGTTCGGGCCAGAGGTCTCGTTCATACTCTACACGCTCCAGAACGAGTCCCTCCGGCGACGCGGACGGCCCAGCCGCCCGGCGATCCTGTGCGTCCATCACGGTGGGGAGGGCATCGGCCGGTCGTTTGCCGTGGCCGATTTCGAGGAGAGTGCCCACGAGGGCGCGGACCATCCCGTGCAGAAATCGAGTGCCCGCAACTTCGAAGTGCCAGAACCCTCGCCGGTCTTCCTCCACCCATTGGGCGTGGGTCAAGGTGCAGACCCGGTTTGTGGTGTCGGACTGTGTCAGGCAGAAGGAGCCAAAGTGATGGGTCCCGAGCAGGTCGGGCGTGGCGGCACGCATCCGATCGAAGTGGGGGACCGGACGGACGTGTGTGCGACGGTGGCGGTCCAGCGCACAGGGCTGGGTGTGAATGAAGTAGTGGTAGCGTCGGCGGCGCGCGTCGTAGCGGGCATGGAAGGTGTCCTCTGCGCGTTCGACGCAACGAACCGCAATTCCACCTGGAGTGAGGCCATTTAGGGATCCTCGCAGTCGAAAGGCATCGTGGGGAGTTGGAAGATCGACGTGGGCCACCTGGCCGCGGGCGTGGACCCCTGCGTCCGTGCGTCCAGAGCCGGTGACGCGACAGGAGGCCGACGTGATGGTCTCGACCGCCTCTTCGAGCGCTCCCTGTACGGTCGGCACGTCGGGCTGAACTTGCCACCCGTGAAAGTCGGTGCCATCGTATTCGACGAGCATGCGATAACGTGGCATAAGGTGGGGGGGCTGTCTGTACGTGGTGGCGCATGGACGCAGCGAATCGAACTCCGAATGGGACGAATGGTTTTACCGATTCGTGTGCATGCATCTAGACGTTTTGCCGAGAGAGCGAAGAGATCTGTGTAGGATTATGAGATTATCCGCCGGACGTGAGGGATGCCCCCTTCGTAGCGCCGTTGGACTCCAACGGCGCTACGACAAGAAGGCAGACCTCTTCAGAGAGCAAAGCCCGATGCCGCGGGTGCTCGGTCCTGCAATGAATCTCGAAAAGGTACAGAGATCTCCTGGACCGTACAGACTGCGATCAGAAACGGTCTGCATGGCTTTCTACACGAATCGATATTCCGCACTCCACATCTCAAATTCTACATTCAGATGCGTTTGTACCTGAACGGCTTCATGGCGAGTGGAAAATCGACGGTCGGGCCCCGAGTGGCGGCACGGTTGGGGCTTACCTTTCTCGACCTGGACCGGCTCATCACGGCCCACGACGGACGCTCGATTCCCGAGATTTTTGCTGAGGATGGAGAGGAGCACTTCCGGCAACTGGAACGCGAGGCGCTTCGCAAAACGACCGAGACGGACGATCTCGTGGTCGCCCTCGGCGGTGGGGCACTGGTGGACGATGAGAATCGGGCGTTTGCAAGGGCGAACGGTCGTGTGGTGTACCTGAAGGTGGATGCGGACACGATCCTAGAGCGTGTGGCGGATGAGGCCGACGAGCGTCCCCTTTTGCAGGACGAGCAGGACCGACCGCTTTCCCGTCCCGAAATGCGGAGCCGGATTAAACAGATGCTCGATGATCGGCGCTCGGCCTATGAGGACGCCGAGTGCGTCGTGGATGCCACCCGTTCCGTAGGCGAGGTCGTTTCGCAAGTTCAAGAGGTTGGAGACGCGAAAGTGGACTGATCCGGGGGCACGGGAATTGCCTAAAGGCCAGCAGCTACCAGTCCAATCAGTGAGCCACACCCCAGTGCCGCATAGATGCCGAGGATGTACCCGGCCACGCCCATCAGCAGGCCCACGGGGGCCATCGCCGGCAGATAGACGCCCGCCACGATGGGCGCGCTGGCTGCTCCCCCCACGTTGGCCATGCTGCCGGTGGCGACGAAAAACAGCGGGGCTCGGACCATCCGGGCCGCAACTAGAAGAAAGGCAATGTGGATTAGGATCCACACGATGCCCGCCAGCAGGTAGAGGGGTACGTCGAGCACCGCGGCGAGGTCGGCCTTGGCGCCGATCGAGGTGAGCAGGAGGTAGAGGGCGAAATAGCCCATTCGCGAGGCGCCCGCGTTCTCCATCTCTTGAAGGGGCGTAAACGAGAGCAGAAGTCCGCCCGTCACCACCAGGAGAATCGCCCAGGTGTCCGTACTGATGATAGTGGCATCTGCCGTGCCGATCTCAGGCAACATGCCCCCACCCGCTTTGGCCACTACGGTTGCAGCGAGCGCGAGACCAACCATCACCGCAAGATCGCGCAGTGTTACGGGGCGTCTATGATCGTCAGTGTTTTTCATTTTTTCCTGTAGTGCGTCCATCGTAGACGTATCCGCCTGCATCCAATCGTCGAAATGATTCTGGTAGGCACTGAGGAAAATGAGGACTCCCATCCAGCCGTAGCCTGCCACCACGTCCACCACGAGGAGGGGGCCGAGTGTGCTGTCGGGGGTCCCAAAACTCTGCTTCATTGCCACCATGTTTGCTGTGCCCCCGATCCAGCTACCCGAGAGGGCGGCAAATCCCTTCCAGGCCATCGGATCGTCGAAGAACGGCCCAAAGATGGCAAATACGACCGGCCCGCCCACCACAATGCCCAGCGTCCCGGCGCACATCATAAAGAGGGCCATGGGGCCGAGCCGCAGGATGGCCTTCAGGTCGACCGAGATCATCAGCAAGAAGAGCGAGAACGGCAGCAGATAGGCCGACATCCAGTCGTAGATGGCGCTCTCCGCCGGGGTAATCCCGAACGTCGTGCACAGCATGGGGACGAAGTACGCCCAGATGACCGGCGGAAGGTACTTAAACACCGGCTCGAAGATCTCAAAAGAGTCCAGCCAGAACACGAATCCGAGGATGGCGGTGAAGAGGGCCATGATCGCCATCGGCTCGGACACGAGGGGAGACGTGAACACAGGTCGGGACGGATTGGCAAGAAGACAGACGAGCGCCGCCCATAAGCTGTCAGTTGGGCCGGACAGGGTCAAGTGCGCGGATGTGTGGGAATTGGAGAGAGGCCCAGAAAAATTGGGAACGATTTCCGGGATGTTCGATGCTGTGGGATGCGCCTTCACTGATTTCCCTCTTGACGCTGCCGACTCGTTCATGCAAACGCTCTACATCGTATATCTTGATCGTCATCATCTGGGGGACGAGCTCTTCCTGAAGTCTCTCGCTCAGCACTTTGCGGAGGGCGCGAGCGGGGAGCCGGCTTGCCTCCTCGTGCACGGCAGTGGGGAGAAGGTCGAGCGGACCCTGGAGGCGAAGGGCTTCTTCCCGGAACGGTCCGACGGTGTGCTCGACGTGGAAACGGACGAGCAGCGGCGGCTCGTGGAGCGGGCGGTACGAGAAACGAATCAGGAACTCGTGGCGGCGCTCACCGACGAGGTCGTCTCCACCGTGGGCATTCAGGGTGTCGACCGCAACCTGTTGGGGCTCGACGAGGAGGGGCACGTCGAAGCCTCCAACGTCGGATGGCTCGCCGCCCTCCTGAAGCAGCGCGTGGTCCCGGTGGTGTCGGCCCTCGTGGAGCAGGAGCAAGAGGGCACCCAGGAGGTGTGGGCGGCCGACGTCGTCATTGCGCTTGCCAAGGCCCTCACCAGCTCGTTCGATCCGGTTGCCTGCGGATTCACGACGGCAGATCAGCCCGGCCTCCACGACGCCACTGGGATGAAGGAAACCGTTGGAGTGGACGTGCTCGACGATCTCGACGAGGTCCCGGAGCCAGACGCCTTTCGGCACATCCAGCAGGCGGGGATCCCTGTACTTCTTACGAACGTGCAGGGCCTGTTGGCCGGCGATGAGCCTCGCGGAACCCGACTGCAGGCGTCTGAATAGCGCGAGCGACGTAGATCAACCTTGAACCTTTCGACAAATTATCACCGGATCGGAAATCGGCGTCTATCCTTGCGGATTCCGCCTTGACAGCGGTAGAAGGACGCATTACCTTCTCGATCCATACTTGAATTGCGCAATTCTATTCTTAAGAATCTGACGGAGGCGATCCTGCATGAGTACATTCGACGAACGCTACAGCCAGCTCACGGACGCAGTAGAAGGAGCCGAAGAGGACCTGATGAAGTTCTACGAGAAGGGCAACAAGGCTGCGGGGACCCGAGCCCGAAAGAGCCTGATGGAACTAAAGAAGCTCGCCCACGAGATCCGGCAAGAAATCCAGGACATTAAGAACAACGAACTGTAACGGTGCAGCCGTTTTAGGACACCGGAAAGACCTGCACGGTCTGGGCTATGTCGGGTTCGACATAGCCTTTTCTTTTGTTCTTTGCTGGGGTTTTGACGAGGGGGGGGTGAACTGGTTCTTTGTTTGCGCAGTGTCGATGTGGGCGAAGTTGGAGACGCCGCTTCGATTTGTGTCCCGACGCTCACATGTCGCGCAGCCTCCACTGTACTTGTTTAGTTGCTTTGCATGATCGATCGTGGTTTTCTTTCCGTGCTCTCTCTAGTTCTGGTGATGCTGGCCCTTGGGGTTGTCCCCGCGAACGGGCAAAGTGGAGATCCCGTGCCGGACCCTCCGGATCCTGGGGATGCGGTGCCCGATTCGCTCGTCGGCGTCTGGCAGTATGATGCCACGGCACGTCTCAACGCCTCACAGGCGGCCTATAAGGACTGGGAGGAGGGAGCCGGCAATG
>JAHENZ010000240.1 GCA_018609755.1 Salinivenus sp.
CGTTCGAGGAGGTAGTCGCGCTGCTCGGATGTCAGTTCAACGTGGTACTTCTTAGCGGGCATGGCAGAGGGCATTGATTCACAGGGAGCGCCCTAGCAACATATGCCTCTATATAAAAAATCACGATTGACACTGCAATACTTTTACACCTTCTGACTTCCGTACGTGTATCCGAAAGCAAGATTCGGATGTCAGTCCAAGAGGGTGGGCATGTCACGGTACTGATCGGCCACGCGGCGGGCCTCAGTCGCGAGGCGCTTGCGAAGGGCCCGCGGTTCGAGCACACGGACGTGGCGCCCCCAGCTCAGAAGCCAGGGGAGCACCTCCAATTCGTGGTCGACCTCGAGGGTGAGGAGCAGGCGTCCGTCACTCGTATACTCGCGGTCTGCAACGTGTAGGGAGGGGGCCACCTGCACCGAGGGGGTGACCTCCGAGGCAAAGATGATGCGGACCTTTGTGGTTGGATTGGTATCGGGTCCGTCCGGCGGCGTGCGGTAACTATCGGGCCGGTCGAAGGTCTGGTCCGTCAACGTGATGTCGTCCACGTCCCCCAGCCGCAGGTGCGCCACACGGGAGCGCTCGTGATCGTAGCCCACGACGTACCACGTCGCCCCTTTCTGCAAGAGGCCGTAGGGGTTCATCGTGCGCTGCGTCTCGGGGGCGCCCGGCGGGCTCACAACGGCTGTGATCGATCGTTCTTCTACGAGCGCCTGCCGGACCCGCTGCAGGTGGCCGTCTTCCGTGGGGGTTCCGAAGGCACTGGGCGGCACGAGGTGCACGCTGCCCTGCAGGGCGAAGGCTCGTTCGCGCGCCTCCGACGGCAGGACGGCGTCGAGCTTCCGCTGGCCCGAGCGGGCGGCCGCCCGGTAACGCCCGTCAAAGTTTTGCGCGGCGTAGGCACTGCCCAGGATGAGCATCACCGCCTCGTCCGTTGTAAGGGTGACGGGGGCCAGCAGGTAGTCCTCCGGAACGCGATAGCCCTTGCCGGGCACGCCCTGAAGGGGGACCCCGGCCTCCACCATTGCCTGGACATCGCGGTACACGGTGCGCTCACTCACGCCCAACGCCTGGGCGAGGTCTTCCGCTCGCTTCCAGGTGTCGGGCTCCAGCTGCAGCAGAATGGCGGGCCAGCGCTCGGCAGGAGTCATGGCAAGAGGAGACGGTGATCAGGGGACCGTGCTCGGAAAAGATAAGGGGCGCGGTGGGGGAGTGTCATCCCGTATTATATCAGATACCGAGGATGCTTGTGCACTTTGTTGAGAGAGTTTCGGAACGAAAGAGTCACGAGGCGCGCCTCGTGACGGACGTTCCACTCTGACTGAAGCATTTACGTGCATGCCGATCCTTCAGAGCTGGTATTACACGTAGAAGAAGTACAACGCCGTGGTGGACACCGTAACGAAGAGGAGGGAGAGGAGACTGCCCGCCTTGAGGTAGTCGTTCACGCGGTAGCCGCCCGGCGTCATGAGCAGCGCATTCACGTGGTGGGTGGGAAGGACGAACGAGTTGGCGGCGCAGAGGCCGACCTGCAGCACCAGCACCTCGGCGGGAAGGCCCACCGCCCCCCCCATCTCCAGCACCAGTGGCACCATGAGCACGGTGGCCGCCACGTTGGACATGATCAGCGAGAAGATCGTCATCAGAACGCCGAGGACGAACAGGATGAGGTAGGGCGGCATCCCCTGCACGGCGGCGACGAGCGTCTCGGCGATGAGGGCGGCGCTGCCAGAGGTTTTCATCGCAATGCCGATCGGAATGAGCCCGGCAATGAGGAAGATCACCTTCCACTCCACCGAATGGTATGCCTCCTCGATGGTAAGCACGCCGCCCAAAACCATCGCGAGCGCTCCGCTCAGAAAGCCCATCGAAATCGAGAAATCGAGCCCCAGCACGAGGCCGATGGCCCCCACAAAACTACCGACGGCGAGCCAGGCCTTCCCCGGCTTTTTGGAATCGTATTCGAGGGGGGTGACGGTGATGAAGTCGTCGCTGTCGTCGAAGAACTGAAGGTTTTCCCACTTCCCTTGCAGCACCAGCGTATCACCCGCCTGGATCGTGCGGTCGGGCACATTCTTCTCCACCACTTGGCTCTCGCTGAAGAAGAGAACGACCTGCGTATTGTGCTTTTCGCGCAGGCCGAGGTCGCGGATCGTTTTCCCCACGAGCTGGGAGCGGGCCGGAATGACGACCTCCAGATAGCCTTCGTCGGAATCGGAGATGGATTTTACTGCTTCCTCCGTGAGCCTGAGAGAATAGTCGTTTGCAAATGCCTCCACATTCTCAGCTTGCCCCTGCACGATGATTTTTTGTCCCTTCTGGAGTTGAAAGTCGTCCCAGATGTCGTAGCTCGTTCCGTTTTCGCCAAAGACCCGAAGCAGGTTCAGGTTGTACCGGGCGCCCATTTCAGACTCCTCTGGGGACTGGCCGATGAGGGGACTGTCGGCCGGGACGCGGAGGGTGAAAATGGAGTCCGAAAGCCCCCACACGTTGAGCAGCTTTTTGCCGGCGGACGCGGTTTCACTCTCCTCGGGCGAAGAGGGGAGCACGTAGGGACCGACCACGAAGAAATACAGGATGCCGGTGGTTAGCAGCAGGAGGCCGATGGGCATCACCGTGAAGAGGCCGAACGGATCGAGGCCCTGGGCGGTCAACAGGTCGTTGAGCACGATGAGCGAGCTCGTGCCCACCATCGTGAGCGTGCCGCCCAGCAGGGCCGCGAAGCCCATCGGCATCAGAAGGCTGGAGATGGGGATCTGCTCGCGCTTCGAGATCCCTGTCATGACGGGGAGGAAGAGGGCCGCTGCCCCGATGTTTTGCATGAAGCCGGACATGATGCCCACGGTGACGGAGACGGTCGACAGGATGCGCCGCTTTCCCTTGCCGGCCACCTGGAGGATAAAGCTGGCAATGTGGTCGGTGACGCCCGACCGGAAGAGGCCCCGGCCCATGATCATGACGCCGATGATGGCGAGGACGGCGTTGCTCGCGAAGCCGGATCGGGCCTCCTCGGGCGTGAGGCTTCCCGTCCACACCAGCGCAAGAAGGGCCAGGAGAGCGACCACGTCAATTCGAAAGACCTCGGTGACGATGAGGACTACGGTGACGGCGAGGATGCCCAGTACAATTTCCATTACTGCAGCGTCAGGAGGTTGGGGAGAGGGGGCAGTGGCGATGAAGACAGGGTGTGTACGTGCGCCGCGCCTGAGTCTTCCATCCGTGCGGCGAAAGATCAAGGTCTTCTCAAAGCAATCGTACGAGGGCGGCGCCGAAAAGCCCTTTGTCTGATACGATCGGGGAGATCGGTTCTGCGGTAGGGCCACGTACGGCGTTCCCCCACCGTCTTTATCAGGGATGCCCGGCCCCAACAGTTCGTTCGGCTGCACAAATCCTGAACGATCCGAACAGTAGCCTTTGTACACCCTTCCGGGAGGTCCGGAGACGACCGCATTCATCTCTCACCATTCAGCTCTCGTTCCCATGCTTGCAATTGACGACATTCTCGTTGCTCGCGATTTCTCCTCGGTGTCCGACCGTGCACTTCGGCACGGGCTCGACCTCGCGGCTCGTACGGGGGCGACGCTGCACGTCCTGCACGCCGAGGTACTGCACGACCTAGAAGGCCGGTCCCGCGACCGCCCCTCGCCCACGGAGGGGCTTGCCGCCCTTCGACAGGAACTGGCATCGGGCGGGGGGCTCTCAGCGGACGCCCTTGATTCCGTGCGGGTAGAGGAAGTGATCCGCCGCGACGTCTCTCCGGCGCCGGCCCTGCTCAACTATGCAGCAGAACAAGACGTTGACCTGATTGCGATGGGCACCCACGGTCGGCGGGGGGCGAGCCGTGTGCTGCTCGGCAGCGTAGCGGAGGAGGTCGTGCGTCGTGCCGATCGATCGGTCCTCACAGTGCGTGGCGCAGAGGCGGAGCAGATGCCGCCCGCCGGGCAGATCTCCCGGATTCTGGTGCCCGTCGATTTTTCCGACTATTCCCAGGAGGCGCTGCGAACTGCCGAGGCCTGCGCCCAGGTGTACGAGGCGGAGGTTCACGTGCTGCACGTCGTGGAGGAAAATCTGCATCCGGCCTTCTACGTCGGAGGAGTTCGCTCCATCTACGACGTGGAGCCCGATCTCGACGAGAAGGTGCGGGCGTCCCTAACCGAGTTCGTGTCGACTGTGATGTCCCATTCGGATGCCGTGGAGACCCACGTTCGCACAGGATCCGCACCCTCCGAGATTGCCGAGTTTGTAGAGGCAGAGGGCATGGATTTGGTCACCCTCTCCACCCACGGCCGCACCGGTCTGGAGCGCTTCTTCTTAGGAAGCGTGGCGGAAAAGGTGGTGCGACACGTCTCTTGCCCTGTGCTTACGACGAAAGCCTTCGGGCAGTCGCTCGTGCCCCCCGTTGAAGAGACGGCCTCTGCATCCGCTTGAACGGGACTCGTCCCCATGATTTTTCCCCGTACGGCCATGATTGCTCTCAACCGCATTCTCTTTCCTACTGACGGCTCCCCCTGTGCCGAACAGGCGCGTCAGCACGCCGTCCACCTCGCGAACCAGTTCGATGCAGAGTTGCACGTCTGTCGGGTTGAGGAGCGGGAGGCAGAGCTTTCAGACGTCATCGAGGTTTGCGACGACGACGTTCTTGCCGACCTGCACGTCCCCGCAAACGAGACGGTAGAGGAGAAGTCCCGGATGCGGGAGCAGCGCGTCGTGCATCGCTCGGCGGCCGAGGGAATTCTGTCCTACGCGTCGGAGCACGACGTGGACTTAATTGTGCTGGGGACGCACGGGCGGCGGGGGGTGCGCCGCCTCCTGCTCGGCAGCGTGGCCGAGGAGGTCGTCCGCCGGGCGTCGTGTCCGGTGTTTACGGTCGGACGAGGGGCCTCGCGCCCCGACGGTAGCGATCACGGACGCCTGCTGGTGCCCGTCGATTTCTCAGACGCGCAGGCGCCCCTGCTGGCACACGCCCGCGACCTGGCGCAGGCCTACGGGTTTTCGATCACACTTCTCCACGTAGTTGAGCACCACATTTCCCCGGACGTGTACGGGCTGCGAGCCGATCGTCCCTCCCTCGACACGCTGGTCGATCGGGCCCGAGAGGCACTCGCCCAGCCGACGGACGCGCTCCGCGAGGCCGGACTGGACGTGACGCCGGAGGTGCGCACGGGGGCCGCTGCGGACACAATTTTGGACGTGGCGGAGGGCGCCACCATGCTCGTCATTGCCACGCACGGCCGCAGAGGAATGCAGCGGTGGCTCATGGGCAGTGTCGCTGAGGCAGTGGTGCGACAGGCCCCCTGTCCGGTCTTTACGGTGCATTCGAGTGGTGAGAAGTTCGCAGAAGTGGAGAGGGGGCGAGGATGAGAGCGGGCTCTCCCCCAGAGGGTTTTGAGGAGAACTGTCAGTCCGCCCGTACACTCATCCAGCGATCTTCATCCCTGTCCGACGGCAAAAGTACACCCCCAGCCAGGAACAGGTGAAGAGCCCCCAAAGGAGGGAGTCGCCAAATGGTCTGCATCGGGGGATGGGGAGTCACTCTTCGGGCGGCCGCTCCTGTCGAAAGTCCAAGTGTTTGGCCTCGTCTAGCATGGTCCGCTGGATCTGCGCGTAGTGCGTCGCTGCGTAATCTGGGCATCCGCAGGCTGCGCACACCCCATGGCGACGGACGTCGGTCTCGTACACGGGAATTCCCTCGGCCTCAAGTACCCGTTCGACGTTTGGGGGATGGTAATCGTCCGAAATGCACTGCACTCCCCCGGACACGTCTGTCGCAACCCAGACCAAGGCGTCGGGTGGGGGATCTGTCTTCGCGTCACCTTCTACGAGCGAGCACCCGATGAAAATCGAAGTGTACACCAGAATCAACACCAGAACATTGGGCAGGCAGCGGACCCGACGGGTCAGGTAGACACAACAACGACTGTTGCGCGAGGACATCGTATCAGAAGCAGTTCGCAAGAAGTGGTCTAGACCATTTATCCATTTATTGATACACGGTAGATACGCCCAGTGACCACCGACCGACCAGAGACTGTAGGCTCAAGTGCAGATAATCGGGATTACTCTTCGACCTCGACACGCAGCGTATCCGTAGCGCGTCCAGCGACAATTCCGTATCCCCCGTTCACGTTGCTGTGCACCTCTACCGGCTCGGCAAAGGGATTCTCCTCGGTGCGATTCTGCAGCCGCCTCGTGTGGAGGAATTGATACAGGTCCTCACTTAGAGCCGACACGTACAGACGATATTCGATTCGAGGGAACCCATCGTTCGGCACAGGATCAGAGCGCAGAAATGATTGTTGGTCGTTCACGCGCAAACGGACCGTGTGCCTCGTGCCCCCGAACAGGACGTCAGTGAGTATTGCAGATCGCCCGACATAGAAGTTGAATTCGGATTCTGCCAGTCCCCCTAAGTTTCTCATCTCCTCGATGATCGAACGATTTGAGGTCTCAAAGTAGACGTCCGTGAGCCCAATGGTGTCAATTGACGCACTGTCTCGGACAAAGGCCCGCTTCTGGAGGGCAATGTGGTAGTAGTTGTCGACCCCGGGAGGATCGTCAATCGTAAATTGAAGCAGGCGATTGCGTTGATTCTGCTCGCCTGAGAGGAGATCCGACGAAAGGGTCGTGGGCGGCATGTGGGGAACGCGATCTGTGGCTGTAGCCGTTTCCAGGTTCGGAGCCGAAACGCGCACAGTGTACTGCTCTCCTTCCTCGGGCAGAAACTGCCGGGCCGAGTACTGCCGGAGGGAGTCGAGGCGGAGCTGGCTTTGTTCTTGATCCCCGTGGAGGATGGACACGGTGGCGTCGGTCACGGTGAACGTGCTGTCCGACGGATTTCCCGCCTGGTAGGACCCAACCGACCGGCTCACGTCTACCCGCCAGGGCCGTCCAGGAATGATCTCACTGTTGAGGACGAGTTTCGGTGGCGCCCCGGATCCATTGATCGTCACGGATCGCTGAAAGTCGCACCCCCCCATGGAGGTGAGGGAGATGAGTCCAATCAACAGAAAGACAACGCTTCGGAAAAGCTGAGTCACGATTCTTCTCGTTTGTATAGGGACAGTCTCTAGGGCTCAACAAGACCGGGAGGCGGAACGCGCTCCTCAGAATTTGAATCGATAACTGACGTACGGCACGACCGGGAGGACGGAAATTGACCGTACCTGGAGGGTGTCCTCTCGATTGCTGCTCTGATCCGTGACCAGAAAGAACGGGTTCTTGCGGTTATAGGCATTGTAGACGCCCGTTTTCAGGGCGTGAAAGCCCTCGGCGTTTCCCCATTTGAAATTCGCCCCGAGGTCGAGGCGGTGGTAGGGGCGCATGCGATGTCCATTTCGTTCTCCATACGATCGAGCGATGGTGAAGAAGGCGTCGGAGATTGGATGGTCCTCTGCCCCTTCCAAGGCTGTCCTCGTACCAAAGCCGTTAATCAGGGGCGAGCGATAGCGGGCCTGTGGGAGCGTGACTGCGATGCCGGAGCGATAGGACCAGGTCGCCGTCAGTGACGTGACATCGGTAAGCTGGTGGCGGGCCGTAAGGGTCAGCTTGTGACGACGGTCGTAGCGGAAGGGAAATGGTGCTCCGTCGTTCAGCGCGTCGAACTGGCGGCGCGTCCACGAGAGCGTATAGCCGAGCCAGCCCGTGGTCCGCCCGTGTGTTCGACGCACGAGCAATTCGGCGCCGTACGACCAGCCGCGTCCCGTTTCGATTTGATCTTTCCACTCGGCATCGGTCGACAGACGGAAGGCGGCTCCCTGCTCGTATTCAATCAGGCCGTGCATCAGCTTGCCGTAGCCCTCCAGGCTCACGTCTACTCCCACGTCCTGAAACGACCGACTGAGTCCCAACGTCACCTGGTGGGACCGCTCCGGCGGGACCTCGTCGGTGGACGACACCCAGAGGTCCGTGGGAAGCCCCACAGAGCTGTTCGTGAGCAGGTGGATGGGTTGACGCATCCAGGCATAGGCCCCCTTCAACGCCCAGTTCCTCGGAAGGAGGTATCGCGCCGACAGGCGGGGCTGGAGAGACAGATAACTCGCCCCTTGCACGAAAAATCCCGACGCCCGAAGCCCGATATTCGTTCGGAAATGCTTCGTCCACTCGACGTTATCCTCTACGTACGCACTTGCATCGAGCGCGCGCACCGGGTCGGATGGGGCAATGGTGGTGTCGAGTTGAGCGCCCGATGCACTGTTATTCCGATACTGCGTGGCTCCGGGCTGAAACCGGTGATGGGTGACGTCCACTCCCGTTCGCACGGCGTGCTGCGGATTGGGATCGTAGTCGAAGTTCACCTTGAGTCCGAGGTCGCGGATCCCGGATCGGTAGTCGAGAACATAGGTCCCTCTCTCCATGTCATCATTGGCCTTCACAGTGAACTGGTATTGACTGTAGCGGACGGTTGCACTTCCGAACAGCCGGCTGCCAAAAACGTGGTTCCAGCGGAGCGTGGAGGTGAGGTTTCCCCATCCATAGCTAGACGAACTCGACCCGTCGTCTTCCCGATTGTAGTAACGATCGTCTCCGGTGTATAGGTTGAAAAACAGGCGGTCCGACGACGAAAACCGGTGGTTGAGTTTGGCATTGACGTCGTAGAAGTAGTACCCCCCATCGAGATCCTCTTTCGAGAGTCCGCGCATCAGCCAGTCCAGGTAGGTTCGGCGCCCGGACAACAGGAACGAGGTCTTGTCCTCGACGATGGGCCCCTGAACGGTGAGTCGGGAGGCCACTACCCCGAGACTTCCCTCGACGTCGAATTCTTTTCGGTTGCCGTCTTCTACGCTCACCTCCACGACCGAGGACAGGTGCCCCCCGTACCGCGCCGGAAAGCCGCCCTTGGTCAACTGCGCATTTTGCACAATGTCCGGGTTAAAGATCGACACGAAGCCGAACACGTGGGACACGTTGTAGAGTGGGGCGCCATCGAGCAGGGTGAGGTTCTGATCCGGCGTGCCCCCTCGAACGTAGAGGCCGCTGCTTCCCTCAACGCCAGGCTGGACGCCCGGCATCCGTTGAAGCGTCTTGAGCAGGTCCGTTTGGCCGAGAAGGGTGGGCATTGCCTTTGCTTCCGCCGCCGATACCTCGACCGTGCTCGTGCGCGTGGTGTGCTGAAGGGGCCTCTGTTCGGCAGTGACCTTGAGGCTCCCTGCCTGCACCGCTGACGGCGACAATTCAACGGTGAGACGACGATCGGACGTGAGGGTGAGGGACCGTACCTTCTTCTCGTAGCCGAGGTAGGACACCACGAGCCGGACCGGTTCTTCGGGCACCGTGAGGCTGTAAAAGCCGTGCTCGTTGGTTGCAGTGCCCCGTTGCAACGCCGGCACGTAGAGATTGGCCCCCACGAGCGTTTCCCCACTCTCGGCGTCCACCACGAACCCACTGAGGGTGTGCCGGGTCGCGTCGGGACGAGGAACGAGCACAAACCGGCCCGACGGGCGCCGCTGGGCCATCACGCCGGTGCCCAGAAGAAGGCACGAAAGAGCTTCGGATGGCAAGGCCTCCTCCAAGTGACACCGAGTCGTTTTTCCTTCGACCAGCTTGGTTGCATAGATCAAGTCGATTCCGGTAGTGGACACGAACTGGTCGAGGGCGTCTGGTAGGGGAGTACCCGTCTCCTCCACGGTGTACCGGGACGAGGCTTGCGTCGTATCCGAAGGGGCCTGGGCGCGCCCCGCAGGCACGACGGCAAGCCCGAAGACAACGACCAGTACCCCCCAGCTTCCGACTCCTCGCGTAGGACGGAAGAGCAAGGAAGGGAGATTACACATCGGTAGGATCGATCTCGATCACTCTGTCGAAGGGAATAAAGGCCCGTACGGCCGTACTATCCTCCTGGACCGTAAAATCTCCGGTCACCGTTGCCGTATCTGTCCGTGCCGAATCGGCCGTGAAACTATGGATTTCCGTGGTGGCCGTAAAGGAGCCGGACGCCACTCCGTCGCATTGTCGATCAATCTCAACGGAGCCACCCAGGGAGTATCCGAGCCCCACGAGGTGCTCACTGCGCAGCAGGCCAACGAAGCCGTCGTGCCGGTCCGGGTTGCTTTCCTCCACCGCCTCCACATCTCGAATTTGATACGTGCCCGGGGCCAAGGCAGTCGACTGCTGTTGGCCATATCCCAAGAGGAAAGCGGTCGTGTCGTCTTCAGAGGGGGCCACGAATAATTGTGCATACCGTCCCCCTTCGACGCTGAGAACCGCTTGATAGGCCTGGTCGGTCGAAAATGATCGATTAAAGGGGGCCCCAATGTCCATTTGAAAGGTCGCGGAGCCACTTGGATTGCAGTCTTCGTCCACGCCCGTGCTGTCGCATGCCGTAAGAAGACCTGTGGCACCAACGAACAAAAAGAGCGCGAACAGGCAGCGCCGAAGCATAACAGAAACGATTCGCATTTTAATTCTGGTTCAGGTTAGGAGAGGAAATGACAAGGGTAAAACTGTTTAATCGTTTGCAATCGATCTCGAATCGCGTCTCCTTCCTTGGTTCGTCTAGCGCGATCGTACCGTGAGTCCCTCGGCCGTGGAGTCGACCCGACAGCCGGCCACGTTGCACACGTCACGCAGGAGAGAGGTCGGGCCGCGAGCGGTATCCACGTGAAGCGTTACGGGAGGGCCCTGCACGTCCTGCACGGTGATGGGGAGGTTGAAGCGGCGTTCGACCTCGGCGGAGATTGTTTCAATAGAGGCGCCCGTAAACGCAAATCCACCGCGCCGCCACGCGAGGGCCCGATCGGGGTGAACGGGCGTGCTGGAGGAGGGGGGCGCGTTCCCTCGGACCGTTGCCGTCTGGGCCGAGTCGAGACGCGTCGTCTGTCCCGAGGCCGAGAGGGCAACGCGTCCCTCCGCCACCACAATCCGCGTTTCCGGTTGGCCGTGGGGAGTGCGCGCCTGCACGTTGAATCGCGTGCCCAGGACCCGCACCTCAGCGTTTGCCGTCTCGACCCGGAAGGGAGGTCCCGTGTCCGTTACGGCAAAGAACGCTTCTCCGTCCAGTTGAACGGAGCGGCCCATCCAGCCGCGTAGGAGTCCGACCCGCCACCACTGCGGGTAGCGCAGCGTCGTTCCGCTGTTGAGCTCCACCCGTGAGCCGTCCGGCAGGACGTCCGACCGCACCTCTCCGGGCGGCGCCGTCACGCGCACCGGTACGGCAGTAGCGTACGCGACCACGGCCACCAGGGCAGCCCCCAGAACGGTCCCGACCGTCCAGCCCACCCGTCGGCGCGTTTCCTCCGTCCGCATGCGATCTTCGGCCTGCCGTCCATCAAGCTCGGGGGCGGAGGGGGGATCGTCCGTCTCGAACGCCCGCCGTCGATCTTCGCCCATCGCTTCCGTAAGCGCCTCGCGTACGGCCGCCACCCGCTCCGGATCGAACGACTGCTCCGGTGCCGCATCCCGACTGAGGCGCCATACTTCTTCGAGCGCGTCGGCGTCTGCCTCGGGGTGATTCGCAAGCCAGGATTCGATCTCCGGGGGCAGCTCCTCTGGCGATGACGACTCGTTGGAGTTCATGACATTTCGGTCACGATCAGTGCGGAATCTCGAACGGGGTTATTCCGACGTCGACCGATACGCGTCCAGCCGTTCGCGCAGGGTTTGGAGGGCCTGCGTGACGTGATTGGTCACGGTTCGAGTCGCAATGCCCATCACGTCGGCAATTTCCTCGTGGGTCAGGTCGTCGAACCGGCTGAGGCGAAACGCTTCCCGCTGACGCTCGGGCAAATCCTCAATCCACTGTCGAAAGCGATCGCGTAGCACCTGCGTCTCCAGCCGGTCAGCGGGCGAGGGCGGATGGGTTGACGGCGAATATTCGGCGTGCCGATCCTCTCGTCGTCGCATCGTGCGGCGCTCGTTGAGGGCTTCATTGCGAACGAGGGTGTAGAGCAGTGCCCGGAGCGAGCGGTCCGGATCAATCGAGGCTCGCATCTGCCAAAGGGACACGAACGCCTCCTGCACCACGTCGTACGCCGTCTCTTCGTTGGTGAGACGGGCTGCATAGTGCAGCAGCGGGTCGTGAAGCGCATCGAAGAGCTCAGTGCAGGCGTCCCGATCGGAGGCCCGCAGCCGACGGCTCCACTCGTCGAATGGCGCATGCTCGTCCATTTGCCAATCCCGATCCGTATCGGTCGTGTCCGTTCGGTTTTCTCTTTCCTCCCTCGTGTGTCCATACACCGGCAGGTGGGGATGGGTACTAGCTGGAAATACGGGTTTACGTAAAGAAAAGATGAGTCCCGGCAGCACGTCTGACTCTCCGAGACGCGGTATAACGATTCAGGTGTAGTGGACTGAAACTATGAGGTGCGCGGTGGCAGAAGAGGTGATCTCCGCCGAGGGGATCCGCCCTGATTTCGCTACGGCATCATGCATTACTGGCTTCCATTGGAAGGTCGTTTCGAATCTACTCCTTTTCTCCGGAATGAACAATTAGACTCATCACAGCCATTGCCGAAGGCCATCCCCAGAAAACGAATAGCTCTAACACTGTATTCAGTCGAGGGGACATTGCGAGTGTGCCTCCAGGGGATGGATCGGGGAATGTCAGGCCGAAGAGAACGATACTTGCTGCAGCTGTAAAGTTGAGACTGAAGGACGTCCACCAAAAGGTTCTCCATTCGATTGGTGTATTCTTTCGAAATACGGCACGTCCGTATCCGTAAAGAAGCCACCACCCGGTCACGATAGCACCGCTGAGTAGGATCCCGCCGCTCCGGGTAAACCAGTTACTCATAGAGCCGGTGACCAAACTATAGGCTATCAGAAGTCCAATAACTGCGTTTACCCAAAAGACGAGGTGAAGGAGGGGGCGCACTGTCATGATGGATCAAAGAGGGATACAGACTGAAGTTATCAGGGCCGGCCAGGGTCGGGGGGAGCGGAGTATGCAGGAACTCTCGTGTAGGTCGGTAGGGTGTGTGGGGGCGCGCAGTGAGGTGCACAATGTGGGAGACCAATGGTCACGTCATAGTATAAGGGGTAAATTAACCTAAATCACGGTACCTCCCAAGTCGGGAAGAAATGGAGGAGGTTTGCCGTTTCAAGGTTGCCTTCGCCTTCCCCTCGACAGGCCGCGTGCCGTCCCATAGATTGGGGGGCACACGCTCTGTTTAGCAATTTCCCCTTCTATACAACAATGGACTTCGGACTCACCGACCGAACGGCATTCGTAGCGGGCGCCAGCAAAGGCCTCGGCTACGCAGCGGCCCTCGAACTGGCCCGAGAAGGATGCAACGTCGCCCTCTGCTCCCGCGACGAGACCCGCATCACGACGGCGGCCGACGACCTGCGCGAGGACGCGGATGTGCCCGACGACCGCGTGCTCCCGCTCGTCTGCGACGTGACCGAAGAAGCGGCCGTGCAGGACGCCATCCAGGACACTGTGGACACTTTCGGCGGCCTGCACGTGCTAGTCACGAACGCCGGAGGCCCGCCCTCGGGGGCCGCAACCGACGTGGAGCCTTCAGACTACCGGGAGGCCGTGGAGCTCAACCTCATGAGCACCATTTCGATGTGCGAGGCGGCGCTGCCCCACCTCCGAAGCGCCGCCGAGACGGACGGTCACGCCCGCATCATCATGGTCACGAGCGTTTCCGCCAAGCAGCCGATCCCGACGCTCGCCTTGTCCAACACCGCCCGCGCCGGCGTGCAGGGCTACGCCAAAAGTTTGGCTGAAGACGTGGGGCCGAGTGGCATCACGGTGAACACGGTCCTGCCAGGGTACACCCGCACCGCACGGCTCGAGGATCTGGCCGAGGACATTCAGGAGGACACCGGACAGTCCTACGACGAGATTGAGGCCGACTGGGCCGATCAGAACGCTCTGCCGCGCATCGGGGAGCCCGAGGAATTTGCCAGCGCCGTCACGTACCTCGCCAGCGCTCGGGCCGGATACGTCACCGGGGTGGCGTTGCCAGTGGACGGGGGGCGCAGCAAACACGTGCTCTGACGCCAATTGCCGTGGAGTCCGTTCTGGGAGGATTCGTGGCGCTTTCGCCTCCGATTTTCAGAAGTACCAGAAGCGAGTGGGGGAGAGGGGGCAGGGCGCACAAAGGGATGCCCTCTTCTTCCCTCGGAGCACAGGAGACGTACGGTTCTGAGGAGTCATTCGCTCGTCAGAAAAGGCATCAGCGTCTCGAAAAATGCGTCCGGGGCTTCCCAGTGCGGCATCAGGCCTCCGGGGACTGTGTGGTGGGTGAGGGCGTGATCGTTTTGGTCGAGGACGGTGGGCAGCAGGTCGAATTGCTGGACGGTAGGACCCGGCGTCTCCGGAGTAAGGAGCAGGGTCGGGCGGTACAGCCGCCCGTAGATCTCGTGGGCCACGTCGGGGAGGAAGAGGGATCCGTCGACGAAGCGACGCGGGGCATGCGCGGCTCCCTTCACGTGGCTCGTGTCGTACGCGTAGTCGACGAGCCGCTCTGGAATTGCGTCGGCATCGAGAAAGACTTGTCGCTCGTAGTAGCGGCGGAGGGACGCCCGTCGCGTGAGTCGGTAGAAGAGGAGCTCGAAGGCTCCGGAGCGGCCGGCGAGTGCGAGGGCAGCGCTCCCCAGACGGGACGGCCCACGGTGCGTGGTGAGGCCCGTGGGCGAGAGCAGCGCAAGGCGGCGAACGCGCGGAGCGGCCTGCAGTCCCATCCACGCCGCGTACTCACACCCGAGGGAGAGTGCAATTAGATCGGCGGGCGCGTCGAGAGCCTCTGTGAGTACGTGGTAGAGCTGGTCGCCAAAGACGTCGGGGGTATACGACAGGGCCGGACGGTCCGAGCGCCCGAAGCCCAGCCAGTCGACGGCATAAAGGGGGCGCTCCGTCGTCTCGGCCAGGTGCTCGGCGATGGGGGCCATCTCGATGCTCGACGCAACGGCATTAAAGCTGTGGAGCAACACGACCGGCGTGCCGCGTCCCGGCCGCACGTACAGGTGGGTTCGTCCCTGCGGCGTTTCCAACGTCCGCGACTCCCAGTCGAGGGCCGGGGGCAGCGAGGAGGGCGGCGGAAGGGTTTGCTGGTAGGCCCAGCGCGTGGCAGCAAGTCCTGCATAGGCCCCCGCAACGGTTCCCCCTGCGACGAGCAGGCGTTGGAGGAGACGATTGGACGACTGTTGGTCGTCGGCCATGGCGAACGGGTCTCGGCGTGGGGAAGTCGGAGAAACCCGTGAACGGCGGGCGGACGCTGTCGTTCAGAAGCGGTTTGGTGAGCAGATGCGAAGCCGAGACACAGTGGTCGAAGCTGCAAAATGGCGCCCAAATGAGGCTGGCACGCTAGCGTGCCTCTAGCGGAGCTACCAGGTGAATGCAGAAGTCATTTTGCGCGAGATCCACGAAGTCGCAGGCCGTAGATGTCTCGCCAAACAGCTTCTCAACCTTCTACTCGTCACGAAAGCTTTGACGTGCCACTACTGGACTGTTACATGTCATTTAGCGTCCCAAGCGATCTCAAAATTCCTCAGGCAGGTCGCTTCGAGCAAGGCCATCTAGATGGCCAAGTCGAGAAGCCCTCCGAAGTCGGAGGCTTCGCCTGGAAGATTTCTCGACGTAGGCAATCTCAGATTGCCATGCTCGAAATGACATGCCACAATCTGGAATTTTGAGATCGCGGCTTCAACCCGCAAATTCATCTGTAACGGTCCACTACTTTAATTTGCGGCCGCGTGCAGGTGGAAGGACGGGACGGGAACGCGGAACTGCTCACCGTCGCGCTGCACGAGATAATTCCCTTCCACCGTTCCGTTGAAGGAAGTGATGGTGCACGATCCGTCATGCACGTGCGTCTCCCCGGGCGGAATTACGGGATGTCCGGAGAGGTCAGCATTCCCCTCCAGGTCCTGCCGACTGCCATTCCGCTCGTGAACGACCCATCGCCGACGAAGCAGTTGTACTTCCTCCGATCCTCCATTTTTGATCGTGACGGCATATCCGAACCGAAACTGACGTTTGAGAAGGTCCGAGGGACCGTCCAGGTAGATCGGGCGGATGGTCACTCCGATGTTACGCTTGGTCGTCGCGTATGAAATCATAAACACGGGGAATAAATCCAAAGGATCGCAAACGAGAACGCGGCTCGTGCTACAACGTGAGGCAAATCGCGTGTGAGGTCATCTTTTCAAATGTGAATACATTGTAACAAAAGGGTCCACTCAGAGGACTCTTACGTCGTTTCAGTAGAGGTTCAGTTATTCCTGTCGACAGGAGACAGAACATCTGGTTTATGTTTGAACTTGCGAAGTGGAAGTTCCTTGGTCGTGTTTCTGTCGTCTCGGCAATTGCATCGTGCGTCGGAACCCGGGATCGGTCGTCGCTCTGTACACGCCGGCGAACGTCTGTTCTCCGAGGCGTCCACGCATTTTGAGCACAACGGGAGGAATACAGCAAGCGAGCCGACGACATTCAAATCGGAATGTTAGCGTACGCTTGGCCTACTCCTGTCACGGCCGAGTGAATTCCGCTCGTGTGCGCTCTCGCTCGAATCGGTCTCCCGTCGGGCGCAGATGCGTCCAGTACGCGCTAAATGGCTCAGTTTCCTACACGAGGGAGGTATTGTATTTTGAGTCGCCGGCGATGAGGTACGCGTATCGTGGAATGGCAGATCCCATCGCGCCCATTTCTGAACAAAACGAAGGTAAACTCATCAAACAGGAATCGGACAGTAGGGTGCGTGCGCTCGATCGCGAGGGACGGCAATCGGGCGGGCAGTACTCCGAGTGGAATTCTTCGCTGGTTTGGGGGGATTCTTCTTTTATACAACGAACGTTGGCAATTCATCGTGCGGATGTGGGCATTCGTCGCACTGCAGGCATCATCTTCGAAGGGGACGGGTACGGGATGGTGACGGGACGGGTCGAGGCCCGGACCGCTGCTTTCTCATTGTTGCTACCAGCCGGTAATTCCCATGCGTTTCCGTCGACCTGTCTCCTGGTGCCTTCTTCTGGTTGGGCTTCTTAGTCTTCCGGCCTGTGAGCCCTACATGAGCATGACCGACCAGATTCCGGTACAGGCGCGGCGGGCGGCCGCCCTGCTGCCGGAGCAGCCCCGATACGTGGGCATGGTCGACGTCAAAACGGTGGTTAAGCAGGTGGACGAACTGCGAACCCTGAACCTAGCCGATAGTCTTCGCCAGGCGGAGCTCCCGCTTCTTCGGTCGTTTTTGGAGACCACGGACGTGGATTTGGAGACGGACATAACGGGTGCGTACGGGGCGCTGGAAGGAGAGAGTGCATTGAGTGTCGTCCTCTTTGCCAGTTTGACCCCCGATCAGATCGATCGCTACGTTTCCCAGGCTCCCCAAGACGCGGGTCGTAAGACGACTTACCGTGGCGCTCCACTGTACCACCTGGCGCTGGGGATTGGGGAGGACTCTGCCGACACCCTTTCGGCCGCGTTCGTGGATGAGGGCACGTGGGCTGTGTCTATGGATCCCGATCGTGTGACGGCAATAATCGATCGGCACAACGCATCTCAGGAAGGGGGGCTGCTCGCAAATGACAGTTACATGGCCCTCGTCGAACGGGTGGGGCGGGGAAGTACGGCGTGGCTGGTCGGGGGAGACGTGGTGCAGGCGGCCTTGCAGGATTCAGCAAAGATGGAAACGGTGTCGGCGGACGAGGTCCCGGCCGTCAACCAAGCGGGGATCCAGCAGGCGCTTTCACAGTGGTCCGATCGGGTGCTCGGGCTCTCCAAGGTGTCCTCGATGGGCGACCGGGCCAGCGACAAGTTTGGACGGCTGAAGAAGAAGCTGCGCGATCAGGCCCTCTCGCTGACCCTCACCGACACGGCTCTGGAAGGAGAGGTCTTTCTCACGATGCGCGATGACGCGAGTGCTTCCAGCGTCGTCGACGTGGCGGAGGGAGTGGTGGCCATGCTGAAACTGTCGGGAGACAATCTTGAAGAGCGTCACCGCGACCTGCTCGACGAAGTCTCGATCGAGCGCGATGGCCCCATCGTCCACGTCCAGTTTTCCCTGGATCGAGATCAGATCCAAAAGGAGATGCGGGCCGCGCGGAGCGAGCCGATGGCTCGTCCGGCCGATTCGTCGATTCATCCCATAGTTTCGTCGATTCGTCGAACGGACGGCATCTAGTCCGTTTCATTGCTGTAACAGTGCCCGCAGTCCGGCCATGCAACCGATTGGGCAGTAGGCCTGTCTAGTGGAGATGCGGTTATAGCGGCGGACTCGCCCCCGCTCAGGGGATAAAATCTCTTTTCCTCTCATTCCGAATCATTTCTGCTCACGTCTCCTCAAGCGTCGTGCGTCGTTTTCTATTCGAGCTTGTCGAAGGCATTCGGATTGCCGGCCAGGCCATCTGGGCGAACAAGATGCGCTCGGTGCTCACTACGCTGGGCATCGTCATCGGCATCGCGTCGGTGACCGGCATGGCGACGGTGATTAACGGCATCGAGGCGGGCTTTCAACAGTCGCTATCGTCGCTCGGGTCGAACGTGCTGCACGTGCAGGTGTGGCCCATGGGCGGTACCAATCAATGGTGGAAGTACGTTAACCGACCGGAAATTGACCCTTCGGTAGCCGACGCCATCGAGCGGCGGTCGCGCTTTGCGGAGGCGACCATGGCAGACGTGGACGGGTCGTACATGGTAAAGCGGCGAGATCAGTCGCTGGAAGGGGTCTCGGTGAACGGCGTCGGTCCGGAGTACCCGCGCATTCAGAGTGTAGAGCTGCAGCAGGGTCGGTTCTTTAGCCGCAGCGAGGCGCGCTCCGCCCGGTCGGTGATCGTGCTCGGTGCGACGGTGGCCGACGAACTGTTTCCCGTCGTTTCGCCGATGGGCAAGGAGGTGTCGGTGGGGGGACATAAGTTCAAGGTCATTGGCGTGTTGAAGCCGCAGGGCGGGGGACTCTTCGGCGGAGGGATCGACGGGGAAGTGCTCGTTCCCTTTGACACCTTCGACGCACGGTGGGGCGTGCGAGATCGGGGCGTGGAGGTCAAAGTAAAGGTGGCCCCCACGGTGTCCCTGGCCGAGGCGGAGAGCGAGATCATTGGCATTGTGCGCGTTGAGCGGGGACTGCGTCCCGCAGAGGAGAACAACTTTGAGGTTGGGCAGCAGTCCGACGTACGCGAGCAGTTTGCGCCGGTGAAGCGGGGCATCTATGGGGTCGGCATTTTTCTCACGGCGCTCGCACTTTTGGTGGGGGGCATCGGGGTCATGAACATCATGTTTGTGTCCGTAAAGGAGCGGACGAAAGAAATTGGCATTCGGAAGGCCGTGGGGGCGAAGAAGCGCACGATTCTCCTCCAATTTCTGATTGAGGCCGTCGTGATCTGTCTCATTGGGGGCATCATTGGCGTTGCCATTTCCGCCGGCATTGCGTCCATCGTCCGTGCCACGCTGGGGGTGGCGGCGTCGCTGCCCATTTCCACCGTTCTGCTCGCCTTCGGCATCTGCACGGCGGTCGGCGTGGGCTTCGGGCTCGCGCCGGCGTGGACGGGGGCGCAGGCGGAGCCGGTGGAGGCCCTGCGGTATGAATGAGCGGAGCAGCCCCCTCCGCATTCCTTTTCGACACTCTCGAA
>JAHENZ010000241.1 GCA_018609755.1 Salinivenus sp.
GCAGGAGATATAGACGGAAATACCGATCCGTGAGAACGTACCTAAACGACTTTTTTCAGCCTGTTGAGAACCGTGCGCAGCTAAAATCGAAACCAAACTTCAGAAACTTATTCACGGATCGGTGGCATCACGAGATCTGCGATTTCTCGCGTTTCATCAGTCGTGCAAGCCCACTAGGAAGCCCCTTGTTACGGCAGGCGATACCGCAGCTCTACGAACACGCTGCGCGTCGCGGCGGGGAAAAAGCGGGGACCGCTCGCTCCGCGCACGCCATGCTGCAGGACATGGGCGTCCAACAGGTTGTCGGCGTTCACCTGAAGCTGCAGCCCGTCGAACGCCGTGTTTGTCGGTGCCTCGTAGGTGAGCGATGCCCCGAGCAGAGCGTACGGATCGATCGTGCGGGCGTCGGTGTCTTTCGTTTCGAGCGTACCGTTCTCGATCGTAGCGGCCTCCCCGCCCGAGTTGTCTACATACTGCCGTCCCACGGCCCGCACGTTCAGTGACGCGGTGAGGCCCTGCCAGGTGTACGACGTGCGCAGGTTGGCCAACTGTTCGGGTGAGGAAGCAATCGGATTGCCGTCGCGCTCCAAAGCCACCGTCGTGTCGCCCAGCGTGCTGTACTCGGTAAAGTCAATGAACCGGGTCTGGGCGACCATCGCGTTGCCGGAGAGCGTCCAGCCGGGGAGCAGCTGCACACTGCCCTCCAGCTCCAGCCCGGCGTGACGGCTCCGGTCGGCGTTCCCGGTGCGCGGCACGCCGAACGGGTCGAGTCCCCCGCTCGGCACGATTTCGTCCCAAAACTCCATCCAGAAGAGGTTGGCCGACAGGCGGTAGCGCCGACGGTCCCACGAGCTCCCAATCTCCACGTCGACCAGATGCTCCGGTTCGATGAGGGGCTGGTCGTAGTTGAACGACCCGTCCGCCCGTTGCTCGAATTGCGGCGTGGCCCCCGCCGGCCCTTCGCCGCCGTCGTAGAGCTGGGTGCGGCGGGGCTCCCGGTTGGCAAACGCTATGCTCGCGTACGTGCTAAAGGACTGATCCGGAAAGAGCGTGGCCCCGAGGCGCGGATTCACGAAGAGATAGGGCACCGTGAAGTCGTGCGACCGGACATTCTCGCGGTCAAACGTCTTCTCGTCGTAGAATCCATAGCGGCGCCAGGTGAGCTGGACGTCGGCCTGCACGGCCAGGGGATCGACGGGACGGAAAAGGTGTGATCCGAAGGCTGACGTGATGATTTTCTCGCCTCGATACTGCCAGAGTCGATGATTCGCGTCGGCCCCCACCACCGCGTTCGGAATCACGGCGCCGGCCTGCTGGATGCGCCCCCACCGCAGCGACCGGTGCAGGCGCGTCTCGATGCCGAACGTCGTCTCCGTCGTGCCATCCTCGTACACCACCGTCGGAATCCAGCCCCACTGATGCTGGTCGAGCGTGCCGCGCAGGATCACGTCGTCGGACGTGAGGCCAAAGGTGTAGAGCGGCGCCTCGCGCTGGGCCTCCGTGAGCCTTCCTTCGCCCTCGATGGCAAAATTGTCCGGCAGGCGGAGGTAATCGGCCGAACGGTAGTTGGCGCCGTAATCAAAGTATCCGACGCCGCGGATCCAGAAGGCGGTCTGGTCGAGCGACCACGTCGGCGACAGGCGCCACTCGTGGTTGAGGTGCACCTGCGGCGGCCGAAACCACTCCTGATCGTTCGAGGCGGCACTTGGGTTTTGCCGCCGGGCCTCCTCGTCATCGTTGGCGGACTTCGGGATGCCGCTGAACGCCAGTCCATCCTTCTGCAGCCCCCCGAACGCCTGGAGCTTGAGGGTCGAACGGTCGCCATAGCGTGCAATGCCGCCGAAGAAGCGGGTGAACTCGGTCCATGCACTTCGGCGGTAGCCGTCCGAGGTGACGCGGCTCACGCGGGCGTTAACGACGTATCGATCGCCGAGCAGGCCGCTGTTGGCCGTCACGGAGTAGCGCTGCGTGTCGAACGACCCGGCCCCGGTGCGGACGCGGAGGTACGGCTCCGGTTCGAACGGGTCGGTGACGACGTTGATGGCCCCGCCGATGCCCACGGATCCGTACAGCGACGAGCCCGCCCCCCGCTGCACCTGCACGTCCTCGATGGAGGACTCCATCCCGTAGAGATTGACCCAGAAGACGTTGAAGTCCTCGGGGTCGTTCTGCGGCACGCCGTTGATGGACACCGCAATGCGGCGCTGGTCGAACCCGCGAATCGAAAGCGAGGAGTATCCGATGCCGTTCCCGTTTTCGGAGTAGGAGGTGGTGGACGGCATCTCCTCCAGCAGCGCGGGAAGGTCTTGCGCCCCGAGCCGCCGGTCCACCGCCTCCGTCGTGAGATTGCTCACAGTGACTGGGGCGACCCGTTGTTGCGCCCGCCGTGTGGAGATGACCACCTCGTCCTGCGGCAGCGAGCGGGGACGAAGTGCAATCGTGTCGCGCACGGACTCTCCGGCGGTCAGCGTGAGGCGCTCGGTGTGGCGGCCGTAGCCCACGAAGCTCACCGCGAGCCGGTAGCGGCCCGGCGCCACGTCGCGCAGGGCAAACGCGCCGGTCGAGTCCGTAGAGGTGCCGTAGCGGCGCTGCCCGGTGGCCGGATCGCGCAGGAGCACGTTGGCGCCGGGCAACGGCTGCGACGACGCCTCCACGACACGTCCCGTAACGGTGGCCCATTGTGACGATTGGCCGTGCGCCGGGACAATCGCAGTGGCAACGAGCAGAAGAGCGAAGCAGAGTGCAGGCGGAAAGCAAAGTCGGGTCATCGTCGCGCCGGACATGATGCGAAAGGGCGAGCGGCGCGTCGATGGTAACAGTAAAAAACCGCCACCATCGACACGGATGGGGGCGGCGACAACGGAGCCGGTCCACCACGGACCAGCCATCGCCTGCTTCTTCCCTACGCCGGTGTGAACCGGGTCAGGTTCGAAGGGTGCAATCTCAGCCCCGACGCAGCAGTGCGCGGGACGCCCCCAGCAAGATCAAAAAGTCACATGCGTTTATCCCAACCGCCAAGTGGTGTTTCACCAACGAGGGGATACGACCGGGCCGTTTGTAAGGAGACGCTGAAAAATCTCCCGACTCAAGGAGTGTTCTCATTTTCAGTAGTCTGACGTCTCCCTTTCTTCTCGTCCTGATAAAGATTGGGTCCCTCTCTCGGGAATTTGGACCCGTTTGTCCCATAGGCATCAAATTTGGGAGGTGTATCCCGTGCGCTGCTCCATCTCCCCTGAGACGAGCTCCTCGGCCCCCTGCACGAACTTCGCTCTTGTGGCTTTGGCTCCACCAGCAGCACGATGAGAGGCATCGTACGGTCTCCCAAATTGCAAGATTGCCACCGTGACGTCATTTCGATCTGTCCACCTCCGAGACCATCTCCCCTCCTTCGGTCTTGCTGGCCTCGTTCTACTTCACGGAGCCACGTTCGGCCCGGCGTACGAAGCGGTAGTTGCGGGCGCGCATGCTCTGACGCTCCTTCCCATCTTTCTTTCGGCCTGGATTTTTGGCGTCCGAGACGGGCTACTCACCCTGCTGGCGTATCTCCCCGGCACTGTACTGTTGCTGTACCTCAATGACCTCCCGATCGATCTCGGATCGACTCTTTTGGACGCCGCGCCGACCATGACCGCGGCTGTGCTCGGAATATTCCTCTTCGGAGTGCGCTCCCACCCATCGTTCTCCTCTCGTACCGAAACTCCTCAGAAACACGAGCCGGATGCTCCGGACCAGAACAAGGTTCTAAAGGCGCTTATCAACAACCTCCCCCAGTGCATTTACGTCAAGGACGCTCAGAGCCGATTCGTCGTTGCCAACGAGCACCTGGCACATCTCGTCGGCTACGACGATCCAGACGAACTGGTCGGCAAGACGGACTTTGATCTCTTCCCAGAGGCGTATGCCGCAAAGTACTACGAGGACGAGCAGGCCATTGTCGAACACGGAGAACCGAAAATTGCGGAAGAGGAAAGAACCCTGGATTGCTCCACTGGCGAAGAGCAATGGGCACTGGCGACCAAAATCCCGATCTTTGACGAGGAGGAGAACGTCGAGTACATCATCGGAATGACCTACGATATCACCGAACAGAAGCAGTTAGAACAAGAACTCCGGGAGACCCGAGAAAAGGCACTGGCCGCCGCCCGGGCCAAAAGCCAGTTTTTGGCCAACATGAGCCACGAAATTCGTACACCGATGAACGGTGTCCTTGGCTTTGCAGACCTCCTGGCCGACACGTCCCTCACCGCCGAACAGCAGGACTACGTCGAGTCCATCCAACACAGCGGCGACACTTTGCTCTCGATCATCGACGACATTCTAGACTTTTCGAAGATGGAGGCGGGAGAGGTCGAGCTGGAGACCTGCCCCGTCCGAGTCCAGTTCTGCATTGAGACGGCCCTCGACTCTCTGGCCACGAAGGCCGTCTCAAAGGGATTGGAGATGGTCTACCTGGTCGACGATGACGTTCCTTCTGTAATTTTGACTGACGAGACGCGACTCCAGCAGGTACTTTTAAACCTTCTATCCAATGCTGTAAAATTTACTGAAGAGGGAGAGGTCGTGCTGCGAGTGCGGCGGGCTGCTACGCCGGACGATCCGGACGCGCCGTCGACGCTTCATTTCAGCGTGCGGGACACCGGGATCGGCATCCCGGAGGAGAAGCGTGAGAAACTCTTTGAGTCGTTCTCGCAGGCAGATGCCTCAACCACTCGGACACACGGCGGGACCGGGCTCGGCCTCTCCATCTCGAAGCAAATCGTGGAGGCGATGAACGGGGAAATGTGGGTCGAGAGTGAGGTGGGAGAAGGATCGACGTTCCACTTCACAATTCAGGCTGAACCGACCGACCGGCGTCCGTCTGAAGACGAGACCGTCGAATGGGACCAACTCTCCTTGGAGGGACGACGCGCTCTCATTGTGGACAACAATGAGACGAACCGGGCGCTTCTTACGCAGCTGGCCGAGCGCTGGGGCATGGAGGCCACGGCCACGACCTCGGGAGCGGAGGCACTCGACCGACTGGAGGAGACGGACGTGGACTACGACGTGGCCCTGTTGGACGTGGAGATGCCAGAAATGGATGGGCATACTCTACTGCGGCGCCTCCGCGGGGCCCCGGACCTCGCGGATCTGCCGGTCATCATGCTCAGCTCCATGTACGAGCATGCGTCCGATGAAGTGGAGGGAAAACACGTGCGGTGGCTCTACAAGCCCATCAAACATTCCGCACTGTTCGACGCGATCGCGCAACTGCTTGAATCGGAGGCGGCCCCACAACCTCAGACGCAGGACCAGGAGACGGAGCATGAGACTCCCGCCCTACGGGTGCTCTTGGCGGAAGATGAAGTCGTCAATCGGAAGATGACCGTCCGAATGCTGGAAAAGATGGGACACACGGTGGAGACGGCCACCGACGGGGACGAGGCAGTACAGGCAGCTCGGGAAGAACGCTTCGACGTGATCCTCATGGACCTCCACATGCCGAACGTGGATGGGTTGGAGGCGACGCGGCGAATTCGGGACGAGCGGGCGATCGGGGTACAGGTCTCCGTGATTGCCCTTACCGCGGCGGTCACGAAGGCCGACCGGGATCGGTGCCGAGAAGCGGGCATGGACGGATTCCTGAGCAAACCGCTGCAGCAGGAGGCCCTCACTGAGGCATTGAATCAGGACCCGCAGAGTCTCAAGGAGCAGGCAGTCCCCGAGTAACCCTCTGGTACCGACCCACTCCGTCCCCACGCGAGAACACGACGCCTCCAGCAGAGGCCGAATTTTTCAGAGTCGCGCTCCGGGTGTGCAGGGCCTCATGATTCGGCGCTCCCCCGGACGGTCTCAGAATGCGTCTATGAAGTTCACCGTCCGTCGCTCTAGGACATCTGTGTAGGATTGTGAGATTGTCCGCCGGACGAGAGCGAACCTTCCCTTGTAGCGCCGTTGGACTCCAACGGCGCTACAAGGAGGATGCAGATCTTTTCAGAGGAAGAAACGCCCGATGCCAGGGGGGCTATTGGTCCTGTGATTAATCTTGCAAAGGCACAGAGATGTCCAGGGGCGACGAAGATGTCGAAATATCGGATGAATAAGACTTCATAGACAGACTCTCACCGCCAGATTTCCATTCGCAGCCCCTGCGCACTTTTCGGCGCCGCCTCGGTCGTTGGGGGGCACCGCTCGGCCGTGCCTTCGTGCATTCGACGGGCCGTCCAGCAGGCGGCGTGGGCGTCGAGTACGTCGTCTCGCCCCAGCCCGGCAGTTGAGAGGGACGCCACGACATCTTCGATGTCTGGAAATCCGTCGTCCTTCAGCAGCCGCATCCGCGTAGTTCGGCCCGCCTCGTCGTGTTTGCTGGCCTCCACCGGCGCATCACCGTTCATCGCGTAGAACGAGAGCTCGGGGTGCACCTCACGAACGTGCTGCTGGCGCTGGGGCGTCATCTGTTCGGCAAGGGCCCGCAGCTTCGGCACGAGGTGAAACGCCTGCTTGGAGAGGCCGGGCGCGTCCGGTCCGCTGGCCCGGTTGAGGCGAAGGGCCTCCGAGTAAGTGTCGGCCTGCAGGGCATCGTAGGCCGGAGGCGAGAAGACACTGGCCCCACGTGGGTGTCCTAATAGCTGGCGCGCGGCCCGGTCGCAGGCCCGACCACCCGGCTCGGCCCGTTCCGGACAGCCGATCACCATATCGATGCCCATCATTCCCGGGGCCTCGGGCAAATCAAACAGCGCCTCCACCGCATTCACTGTGCGTCGCCGCACCGTTCCCGTGGAGAGATGCCAAAGCACGACGATCCAGCCATTCCGAAAGCCATCGACCCCGGCCATCCACCCTGTTGATTCGGCAATATCAGTCATGGGTCGCACGCTCATTTCGAGCTCTTTTTTTCGAACATAGAAGTCGTATACCAGACTCGCGTGACGAACTCGCCATTCCTTCGAACATCTGCCTTTCAGCTCCTCGCGAGCACGCCCAAATCCCGGTTCAGCGAGGCTCATCAGGCCTCCGACCGAAATCACGTCCGGATTCGAAATCGAGTAGGGAGTGGGGCCGGGCGAGCCAGCCCCACGTCCCTCTCACACCACCGGGCATGCGTGCTACGCACCTGGCGGTTTCATTGAGTGGTCAACCGTAGTGGTCCAGTAAGCTGAAGAGTCCGATCGATCCGAAC
>JAHENZ010000242.1 GCA_018609755.1 Salinivenus sp.
CCTGATCTTGCTCGCCGTCGTGGGATGGCTGCTGCTCTTAGCCGCACGCTGCCATCTGCCCCGCCAAGCGGTGACTCCCACGGCGGACAGTACGAGTGCCATCTACCTGGTCCGTCACGGCTGGCATGCCGGAATTGCCATCCGTCGTGCAGACGTGCCGGAGAGGGCCTGGCCGGTGCTCGACGACTTTCCCGACGCCCACTACCTGGAAGTGGGCTGGGGCGAGGTGCGTTACTATCCGGGGGACACCCGAGGGGTGTGGGGTGCACTTCGCGCCGGGGCCTGGCCCACCGGCAGCGTGCTCCACGTCGTGCCCCTCTCCGGGGCCGTGCACGAGAGCTTTCCGCAGAATACCATCGTCCGCATCCCCGTGGGGCCGGACGAACTGGACGCCTTCGTGCAGTACATTTCCGAATCGTTTGCTATGAACGATGAGGGCACCGCGATTCCTGCCGCGCAGGGCTTCTATCCCAACAGCCGGTTCTACGAGTCCGGCCTGACGTACCACGTCTTTAACAACTGCAACCACTGGGCCGCTGGGGCACTGGAGGCGGCCGGCTGCGACACGGCCCCGCTATGGACGCTGACGGTGGGGCGGGTGGTGTCCCAGGCGCGGGACTGCGGGACCCTCGTGCAGCGAGAAAAGTAACGTCGTAACACCCTCGGTCTACCTACAAGTTCGACGGCGGACGACAGACGGCAGCTTGCCGACTATAGCGTTGAGATGATCGGTCGTCCGGCGCTCCGATACTACCGATCCGTGCGAAAGTATCCAAACATTTTCCTAAGTGAGAGGGGGGGACCGTCCTCCATTTGAGCAGAATCGGTCTTCGCGGACTTCTTCAAGGATCGGTATCCTCCGCAACAATCTATCATCCGTCGCCTCTCTGCGCAACGCCCCTTGAGGTAAACACTACCCAGTGAAATCACGCTTGATTGTTTGTTCTGAAAACGGTTTCATGTGCACGGATCGACATTCATTTTCACCGCTTCCCGTGTCCATGACCTTTTCCCCCACGCTTCTCGGATTCTTGCAAAATGTACCGCCCCTCCCGGTCGGCGTGCTGCTCGGCCTCCTGCTTCTCCCCCTCGCCCCCGTTTCCGCGCAGGACACGTCCAGCGACCGAGAGGGCTACGAGAATTTTGATGCTGCCATCTACGCCCGAGCCTACGAGGTGCGAAAGATGAACGACCTCGACTGGCTCCGCGAGCGGTTCGAGGTGATGGACGAGCACCTGAAGGTCGAAAAGGTCTACCTCGAAACGCACCGCGACACGCTCATCGCGAGCGACGAGACCCTCAACAAGGTGAAAGAGTTTTTCGCTGAGCGCGGCATTGAAACGGCGGGCGGGATTACGCTCACCATCAACGAGAGCAACCGCTTCGAGACCTTCTGCTACAGTAATCCGGAGCACCGGCAGTACGTGCAAAAGGTCGTCGAACACACGGCGGAGCACTTCGACGAGCTCATCTTAGATGACTTCTACTTCACCAGCTGCAAATCGAAGGGCGAGATTGAAGCCAAAGGCGACAAGAGTTGGACCGAGTACCGCATGGACCTTCTCACCGATGCCGCGCAGGAACTCGTCATCGGCCCCGCCAAGTCGGTAAACGAGGACGTGGACGTCGTCATCAAGTATCCGAACTGGTACGACCACTTCCACGGGTTGGGCTTCAACCTGAAGGATCAGCCGGCGATGTTCGACGCCCTCTATACCGGCACCGAGACCCGCGACGCCCTGCGGAGCGCTCAGCACCTGCAGCCCTATCACGGCTACAATATCTTCCGCTACTTCGAGAACCTGAAGCCGGGGCATAACAACGGCGGCTGGGTGGACACCGGCGGGATGCGCTCCCTGGACCGTTACGCCGAGCAGCTCTGGCTTACGCTCTTCGCGAAGGCGCCGGAGATCACGCTCTTCGACTTTCGTCAGATGCAGTACGAGATCCAGCCCGAGCACAAGGGCGCGTGGCAGGACGAGTACGACTCGAGTCTCGACTTCGAGAACGTGGTGGGGCCGTACCGACAGGACGACGGCTCCTTCGGCCCGAAGCTCACGATGGCCCGAGCCGCCGGCTACTCGCTCGCTCAGGTCGACAGCGTGCTCGGCGTATTGGGCGACCCGGTGGGCCTTAAGAGCTATCGTCCCCCACACGCCGATGGGGAGGACTTCCTGCACAGCTTCCTCGGCATGATCGGACTCCCGATCGAGCTCCAGGGTACGTTCCCAACCGAGCCGCACACGATCCTTCTCACCGAGGCCGCCAAACACGACTCGACGATCGTCTCCAAGGTCAAGAAGCAACTGCTCGACGGCAAGAACGTCGTCATCACCAGCGGCCTGCTCGATGCGCTGGAGCAGCGCGGCATTCAGGACATCGCCGAGATCCAAGTGACCAACCGCAACGGGCTCGTGAGCGACTATCTGGTGCAGGGCGAGATCGTGTCCGGCGACGAGGACATCATCATTCCGCAGCTCCACTTCTACACGAACGACTCGTGGGAGCTCGTGGGCGCGGTGGACGGCCCGAACGGCTGGCCGCTCCTCCACGACGCGGACTACGCCGAGGGGCAGCTCTACGTCCTCACGATTCCGGACAATTTTGCCGACCTCTACCAACTGCCGCGCGAGGTGCTTACGCGGATCAAGCAGACGATCCTGGAGGACCGGTTCGTACGCGTGGACGGGCCAAGTGAGATCTCGCTCATGGCCTACGACAACGATACGTTCGTGGTGGAGTCCTTCCGCGACGAGCCCGCCGAGATCAAGATCGTGACCGACGGGCGCATCACGGAGATTCGCGACGTGCAGAGCGGGGAGGTGCTGTCCGGCGAGACGATTTCGAACGAGAGCGAGTGGGGTCCCAACCTCGACGACGGGAAGACGGTGTTCGAGACAACGATCAATCCGCACTCGTATCGGGTATTCGAGGCAGAGTAGAATGTGATGGTTCAGTCCCTTTCGAGCCCGGAAAAATCGGCACCAACAACGGGAAAAGAATCCGGAAGTGCTGTCGTCAAAGGGACGGCAGCTGTTCGAACGCGAACGTCGCCAATGGTGGCTTCCTGCCCGGCTATTGACGAATCGGGATAGACGAGGCACACCTCCGAGCATCCGAATGCGGCAGCGTAGGCCACGACTTGCTGAACATCCGCGGAGGTCGGCCCACTCCCGTACTTGTATTTCGCATCGAGAATCAATCGAGGCGTCCCCGAGAACTGATCCTTCAACACATAGTCAGGATCAAATCGAGCAAGATCAGTGGTCCGCGAATCTGTCCCATCCAAAATGTTCTCTTCGGAGATATGCGTTCGAAAAACAGAACCGACGAACCGCTCAAAAAGAGCGGGCATGTCCACCACGAATGGGACGGTGGAGTGCGTTCCAGGCCGGTGCCCGGGCGTTAGATGGGCTAACAGGAACCGGCAGATCGCGTGCAAGGAACGGTAATCTTCATTGAGACGATTGTAGGTTCGTCCATCGCAGTCCTCTGGTTGGACAGGAACGAGGCGAACTCGGCCTGAGAGGCGTCGGAACGCCTCCCGTACCTGCTGTCTCGTCTCGTCGCTGCCGAGCCCACTACGAGCAATTCGATGCAGCGTCCACGCCAGAATCTGATTGTCCTCGATGTCGGTCTTATGCTCGTCGAACCGACAGGGGACATGAGGTTGGTGCGGCGCTCGGAGGTGCGCGTCAACGTCAATGCGACCTCGAATGTACTGCACCTCCCGATTCTGTTGTACGTGTTTGCGGTAGAGACCCTGTTGTGCTCGCTTGTTTACATGACGAGCGAGCAGTTGGATGAGGGGGTCAATACTTTCAGGAAGCGTCTCCGTCTCCGCCATGTTCTCCGGAACGACAGGGAGGTCTCCCACCACCTCGAGCA
>JAHENZ010000243.1 GCA_018609755.1 Salinivenus sp.
TCCCACGACGAGCAGGTGCGCCTCGTCCCCCAACGCCGCCGTCATGACGCTGGCGAGCACTCCATGCAGTATGTCGTAGCCGGGGGCAATCCGCCGAATCCGATCGTCGTACCCGTCGGCGCGCTCCTCGTCGAATTGCTGAATTGTGTCCGGCTCGTTCATGCCAACTGTGCACATCGAATCTTCCCTTGAGAACCTATTCGTTCCTCGTCCGAAGGAAGCCCCCGCAAAATCGAGAGTCCTTCATTCTGCTCACTCTTCCCCCGATCCGGGGCATCTCTCCAACCATGTGCCCATGATGCAGTCCTGCTGTGGAGTCCCAGAACGTCCGCGATCTGTGTCGATCAGGACGTGCGATCAGATCCAATCTCCTCATCCAGCATTTCTCCGAGCTCGAGCATCGCCGCCGCCCCGTCGAGCAACTCCTCCAGCTCGCGCGCTTCCTCCCGCGTAAAGCGGAACGCAAATCGGTCGCCGTCCACGGACATCAGGATCGGGCGCTCCGCATCACTTCGGCTCGCCTGTGCCTCAACGTCGAGTTGCTTTACGGCATGCCGGAATCGCTTAAAGAGAAACGGCTCTTCGGCGACGGCAAAGTTTCCGAACACGACTTCGATGCGGTCGCAGCACGCGCAGCGGAGGACCTTGCCGTTCTTCGTCTGGAAGATCAGGGACGAATCATCGATCGAGTGGGACATGGCATTGGGGACACTGATCAGAGAGCCGCAAAGAATCGGGACACGACCGCGTCAGGAAGAAACGACCGTCATCGTGCCCTGCATGGTCACGTAATGCCCGGGGAAGGTGCAGATGTATCGGTAGCTGCCGGGCTCGCTCGGCGCCGTGAACGTGACCGTCACGGTCTCCCCGGGATCGGCGAGGCCCGTGGCGGCAAGGACGGCGTCGTCCTCGGGAACGTATTCGTTGTCAGCCGCTCGCGTGCCGGCCTGTCCGACACGCGTCACGATGGATCCCTCGTCGGTCGTCAGGAGGACGACATTGTGCTTCATCGCCGCGCTCGTCGCCGTATTTTCGAACGTAAGCGTGATTTCCTCCCCAGCCGGCACCGTAAACTCGGTCTGCTCGAACTGCATCTGGTTACCAACGGGCGTAATCGTTACCTCGGTGACGGCCTCGCTCGCCGCTTCGGAGGACGAGCTGGACGAGCCGCCGCAGCCGGCGGTCGCAATGAGGGCAGCGAGGAGCACGGAAAGCGAAAGGGGGCGCATGCAACTGGACGTCGCCTGGTTCATGGTGTCGGTGACTGGTGTTGATGTTCGTTGAGAGCCGGGGGCCATGCTCCTTCCGGTGCCGGAAGGAATTGCCGGTCCCTGCGTTGGGTCGCGCAGTAGGAGCTAGGGGCACAACGGTGCGCCGCACAGTCGGTCTTGGATCCGTGAACCTGCAGAGACACGGCGATCATCCTGCACACGACTTCTCCACCCTTGGAATTACTCCGCGCACGGGAGATGATCTCGCACCACGTCGGTGGCCCGTTCTGAAAGATCGGTGGCCGCGGCTCCGATTCGCTCTTCCAGCACATACATTGCCCAGGCCCCTTGCAGGAGCTCGTGCAACGCTTCGAGCGACCGTTCCGTCAGCACGACGCCCACCGGTCCCCCGTCAGTCTGCGCCTGGAGCTGCCACGACTCTTCGTCGTCGGACTCTCGAATCTGCGTGAGGGCCTGCCGCACCGTTTGCATCAGGAGCTCAAACTCGTCTTCGTCCACTAGCAGGACGTGCTCACGGAATTCGATCTGAATGCGACTGCAGCATTCGCACCGCAGAATGGCGCCGTGGCGCGTCCGGAAAAGTTTGGGGGTGTGGAGGTTGTACATGGGCGGTTGGGCGTGGGTGCGTGAGCGTTGGGCGTGAGGGAGAGCGGGACTTCTTGAGGAGACGCTCCTCTCAACGCAGTCGGCTTCAATTCGAGAGGAGAGCGGCGAGGGGCGTGGACGTGAAGAGTGAAGATGCTGGACGATCAGCTTGAATCCAGAACTTGGAAGCGTGAAGGGGTGAGGCGTGAGGGCCTGCCCTGTCGAGCAAGCGGACATGCTCACGCTTCACCTCCACACTCACTGGGGGGCAGGTCAACTCCCCAGGCACTACTGGGCAGACGAGGCCGCTTGCACCGCGCCCGTTTCGGCCGTCGGCGCGGCCTGCAGGCGGTCGATGCCGGTCTCGATCTGTTCGCGCATCCAGGCCTCGAACTGCGGGTGCGGGGCTAGCCCTTTGCCGTAGCGGTAGTCGAGGCCCTCCAGATACTCGGAGGCCCGGCCTTCGGCCGTGGTGCGGGCGGGAATGACGAGCGCCGTGCCGTTTTCCGACGCTTCCTTCACCATCTGCTGAATTTCGGGGATCGTCTCCTTCCGCTTCTCGGGCCAGTCCTCGCGCCAGGTGTGCACCTTGATGTCGCGGAATTTGTCGCCGCCGTGCGCCTTCATCGTGTCGGCGATCGTGCGCAGGTTCTCCATCCAGTGCGCGTTTTCGTCGTCCTCGCCCGTGCCGTGCGCCAGCAGGATGACCGTCTCTTCGGACGAATTCTCACTGATGTCCTGCGCCCGGTCGAGCAGGCCCTTGGCAAAGTGCGGGCTCGCCTCTAGGCCCCCGAGCGTCGTCATTTGCAGGTGTGTGCGGATACGCTGCGGAAAGCGCCCGCCCAGGCCGCCGGAATACTCGTTCTGTAGGCCGAGGACGTAGTGCGCCTTCTCCTGAAAGCTACTCTCCATCGAGAAGATGCGGACCATGACGGCCGCCTTGAATCCCTGCTCTTCCAGGTCGCGCACGGCCCGCTCTACCACCACCGGATCGACCATGCTGAAGGCCTCCGCGATGGTGTAGTCCTCCGTGAGCGGGGCGAGACCCTTCCGCATCGTCTGATTCCAGTTGTACTCCGATCCGTGCGGCACGGCGATCACGCCCACGTCGTCGGGTGAGAGGGGCCGATGGGCTGTCGCGGTGCGCCGTAGCCAGCGCCCCACGTTCGAGTGCGGAAGCACGGCGTCGCCGCTCGCCACCACGCCGTCGATGGACCGCAACGGACGATGGATCCACGACCAGCTCGACATCATCGTCGTGTACTCCATGCCCAAATTGTACGGCACGACAATCACGCGCTCGTGCTCACCGGCGGCTGCTTTCACCGTCTTCGTCGCCTTCCCGATGGCGGCGCGAGAGGCCTCGTCCGGGGCCGAACGGGCGTACTGGACGACGACTTCGCCGTCTCCGGCCAGCCCGTGCTTCTTCGCCGCCCGCCGTGCGGACGCCTGGAGGTCGGCCCGAATCGAATCGGCCTCCGCTGCGTCCGTCGCCCCATATCCAACGACCACGAGTGCTTCCTCGTCCGGCGTCTCGGAAAGGGCCTCGACGCGGTCAAAGAGGATTTCCTCCGCGAGGTAGCTCGTGCCCAGGGGCGACGCCCATTGCACGCCGCCCTCCACCGCCGGCATTGCCTCGCGAGCCGTTTGGTAAAGGGTGTGGTGCGCCGAAAGGAAAAGCGGCAGCACCACGACACCATTCTCGGTGTCAATCTGCGAAAGCCCCTCATTCAAATTGGATTTTGCTTCCTCGTACGTCGCGAAGGCAAGCCCCACGTTCGACGTGTGCTCGCGAACATCGGCCATCACGTCGCGGGTCTTCTCGTTGCCGAGGAAGCCGCGATCGGGGGCCAGGACGAGAATACTAGGATCGCCGTCGGTGGTCGCCTCCGACTGGGCCCAGGTGGGAGAAGCCAAAAAGAGAAGTCCAGCGAGAAGGGACAACAGGAATCGAGACATGAGATTGTATTTCGCATTTCGGATTGCGTAAGGAGTGAAGCGTGATGCGTGAGAGTGTGCGCCCCCCTCACACATCACGAATCACGCTTCACTCGAACGACGTGCCGTCCGTCTGTAGGACGTACTCGAAGGTGTAGTAGCGCGACTCGGCGTCG
Organism: Salinivenus sp.; assembly: GCA_018609755.1. GTDB lineage: Bacteria > Bacteroidota > Rhodothermia > Rhodothermales > Salinibacteraceae > Salinibacter. The sequence goes on from JAHENZ010000243.1 coordinate 3,932, forward strand.
CTCTCGGCCGGGTTGTCGGGTGCACCTTCGTAGTAGCTCTGAATGCGAATCTTGGCGTACGACTCGCCGTCGGCCGTGCGTACGACGAGGGTGCGGCCCGGCGTCGGGCGGACGGTGTGGTTGCCATTCGCGTTGTAGGTGTACCAGTCCTCGATGCTGTGACTGGTCAGGCTGTCGGTGTTTACTTCTGTCACCTCCTGCAAGGCGCTCTCGACCACGTACGCTGCGCCCTCGCCCGGCCCGTTCGAGCCGCCGTTCACGATGACGTCGGTGCTGCGGAAGGCAATGTCCCACTGCGTTGAAGCGGAGTCGGCACGGGATTCGGCGTCGGAGTGCAAGACGATGCTGCTGTCGCGCAAACTGAAGAACGCGAACTGGTTGTAGCCCTGGGGTCGTCCCCCACCGCTCGTCGTGTCGGGGTCGGCGGGGAGGTCCTCCACGGTGACGAAGGTGGCCGTATCCGCGGGCTCCTCCTCGTCGTTGGCACCGGTGCTGTCGCAGGCCGCAAGGAAAACGACGGTCATAAAGAGTCCGAAAACGAAAAGGGTGGATCGTTGCATAAGTGGATTGAACATGTCTGGATGTTGCCTATCAGAGCCTGAGATTTTTCAACGTTGAGGCGTCCCGGGGGCCGTAGGTCATGCCTGTGGTGCGGGACGCCCGTACTCACGTGAGGGTGCAAAATCAAAAGTAGATCAGAAGCGGGCCTGGGCTTCCACGAACCAGGTGCGGCCCGGAAGCGACGGGACGCGCGTCGGGTTCGTGTAGTCGAGCAGGTTCTCGGTGCCCACCCGCAGCGTATAGTTGTCGCGAAGGGTTTTCGAAAGTGCGGCGTCCCAGAGCATGCGGCGCTCCAGGTATTCCCGGTCGGCATCGATAATGCCGTTGCCGTCGAGGTCGGCGTAGCCGGCCCGGCCGCGGAGCGTCCCCTGCACGCTGGCCGTGAGGCCGAGCGACTCGACGGCGTACCGGAGTTGCGCAGTGCCGGAGTGGGTGGCCCGTCCGGGCAGCCCGGCGTAGTCGTCGACCGTCACGCGAATGTCGCGCCCGTCCTCCCGCCGATAGATGGTCCCTTCCTCCAACTGCTCCAGCACCTGCCGGTCCTTGGCCTCCAGGTAGTCGTAGCCGAGCTGGACATCGAGCCGGGTCGTCGGGCGGAGTGTAAGGCGGGCCTCGACGCCGCGCGTGAAGACTTCATTTCGGTTGACGTAGGTGTAGACGCTCTGCCCGTTGGTCTTGCGGGCCACCGCTTCGGTGTCGATGAGATTGCTCACTTCGTTTTGGTAGACGTCGAAGCGGAGCGTGGCGCCGTCCCACGGCGTGGCGGTGAGGCCCACGTTGAAGGCCCAGGAGGTCTCGGGCGACAGGGGCTCTCCGAGCGCCTCCGGAGACCGAAACTGTTCCTCGATCTGTCCCTGTGCCCGCAATCACTGCAGCCCCTCCTCCACCTCGGTCACCCCGAGCACCGAGTACCCGGCCTGCGGGTTGGTGAAATCGAGGTAGAGCTGACGGAACGCCGGGGCCTTGTAGCCGCTGCCCACGGAGCCGCGGACGGAGAGCCGGTCGAAGAATGCATAGCGGACCGACAGCTTGGGGGTGAGGCGCGAGGCGTAGTCGCTGTTGCCGTCGAGCCGAACGCTCCCCGTAACGTCGAGGGCCTCGGTCGGGCTCCACTCGTCCTGCACGAACCCGAAGCCGCCGATGCGCTGCCCCGTCTTGCGATCCGCGTCGATGGTCTCGACCGTGGCCCCGGCCCCCACCGTGAGGAGGTGACGGCGGCCGAGGGTGCCCCGCAGCACCGTTTCGGCCTCGCCGTGATACTGGTCGAGCGTGGAGGCGCTGCGGACCGTACCGTTCTGGTTGTGGCGGAGCGTCTGATCGGTGTGATAGCCGGCGCCGTAGAGCGTCCCGGTGAGCGTCCATCCCGCCCCCAGCTGCTGCTCAATCTCGGGCGCTATGTTCCAGTCGAGCCGATCGGCCGTCTGCGTGTATGGAACCTCGCCGGAGGCGTCCGAGCTGCTGATCCCGACGGTGTAGTCCTGCGCCTGCGCCGCGAGACGCCCCTTCAGCGACACGGTGGTGCGGTCGCTAGCGTCGTATTGCCCGCGGGCCTGCGCCGTGTAGTCGACGTAGCCGGGATACGTGGGAGAGAGGGTGCCGGGCGCCAGGTCGTAGCCGCCGGTCCGATACCGGTCGACGAAGACCGAGCCCCGCCACGGCCCGTTCGTTCCCTCCAGCCGAGCGCTGAGATCGACCGTGCCGTGTGTGCCGTAGCGCGAGCGCACTTCGCCCCCCAGCCCTTCGCCCGGCGACGCGGTGATGAGGTTCACGACCCCCGCCAGGGCGTCACTGCCGTACAGCGACGAGGTGGGGCCGCGCACGATCTCGACGCGCTCGATATTGCCGGTCGTGAGGCGATCCAGGTCGAGGGTCCCCGCCGACCGCCCGATGATCGGCTCTCCGTCCACCAGAATGAGGGTGTAATCGGCATCGAGCCCCCGGATCTGGAGCCCGGATCCGTGATCGCTGCCGATCGTGAGGCCGGGCTGGTTGGCGAGCAGGTCCGTGAGACGGGCCGCCCCCTGCGATTCAATCTCCTCCCGCTCGATCATAGACACCGGCACCGACACGTCGTCGGCCGACCGTTCGGCCCGACTGGCGGTGACCACCACCCGATCCATCTCCATTTGCCAGAGAGAATCGGCCGGGGCCGTCGTATCCGCCGGCGACGCCGTCTGGGCAACAGCCGCCCCCGCTGCACACGGGGCCGCCAACAATATGCAGAGGAAAACTCGAATGCCGCTCACGGCTCGCTATTCTTATTTAGACTGATTACAAATAACGTTTCCATCCGTACGCTACCGAGTGCAGTCGGAACATGCAAGCCCTTCAAGGCCGCTTCTCGGTGAAGATTTAGTTCAGGGCAATACCCCCATCCAAGTAGAAATTCACAGATCAGTGTCCTCCCGGAACCGCCGCCACCTCTTCGGGACGCGGCGTTCGGTCTCGCTCCCCGTTGTGCTTCGGTTCCGACGCCTCGTCGGACGGTGTAGCGTCGACGTCGATGCACGCAGCCCCGCCGAGCGCCGCGACGCCGCAGAGCGTCGCCCCAACGTCCACCCCCACCACGGCCCCGTGTCCGGCACTCCAGGCCACCCACGGCCACGCCCCGGTCGTCGTCCCGTTCGCCAGTGGAATGAGCATAGCAAGAAGACCGCTAAGCACGAGCAGCGACCGATGGGTACGCGCCACGTTACGCCGGGCCAGTGCGTACAGTACACACGCCGCCCAGCCTCCGAAGAACGCGACGTTGGCCCACCAGCCGGGATGGGCGACCGCCGCCGGCATCCAGCGATCCACCAGAAAGAGCAGCGCCGTGGCCGGCCCCATGCCGGTGGCCACCCCTGCCGTGAGGCGCGACAGCACCGTGACGACCGTGCGGTCCTGCGAGTGGCGCACCTGCAGCCACGTCAGGTTGCCCGAAAGGATGACCGCACACGACCCGAGCGCCAACATGAAAAACAGAATTTTCAGCAACGTCCCCCCGAACGTCGCAAAGTGCAGCGCCTCGATGACGTGGACGGATTCATTCAGAACGTTGGCCTCCCGTGGTGCGCTTTTCGCCAGCACCTCACCGGTCACGCCGTGGAACAGAATCGTCCCGGTGCCCCCGAACGCAGCGTCCTTGCGTCCACCGACCACCTCCACGTGCGCCGTCGGGGTGTCGTAGCCGTGAATGCTCATCGAGTGGACCTCGAACGCCGGCCACATTGCTTCGGACCGGGCGGCGATGCGGTCGAGCGAGGCCGAGCCGCCGGACGCGTCGACCGAGTCAACCGTCACGTGCGGCGGACTGTACCCGGCCCGCTGATACAGCTTCGACACGTCGCCGTCAAAGAGCAGCATCGTGTAGGGGAGGACGACCAGAATTAGCAGGCAGTAGAACGTGCCGGTGAGGGCGTACATGAACTGGAAGGGCAACCCGATGGTGCCCAGGACCTTGTGGGCGTCGGCCCACGCCACGCGGAGCGTTTTGCCGGGCCGAAACTGGAAGAAGTCCTTCACCAACCGGTGCAGGTGGATGACGACGCCCGTTATGATCGCGAGCATCGTAAAGAGGCCGATGATTCCGGCCAGATAGAGCCCCCAGCGATCGAGTTGGTAAAAGAAGTGGAGATAGTAGATCAGGGTGCTCACCGCCGCGTGCGACGGCCCCGCCACCCACTCCCCGGTCTCCGGATTCACCCGGGCCTTTTCGGGCGGCGTTCCATTCTCCGCCTGCAAATACACCTCCGATCGGTGCTCGGTGGGCATGCGGAGGTACACGTAGGACGGCGTCTCTCCGTCTTCGGTAAGGGCGTCGAGCGGTTCACTGGTGAGCGCGTCGAGCGACGCGACCTCCGCGGTCGAGGCGCGGAGGCTGGGCTCCTCCCACACCAGAATCGCGTCGCGGAAGAGCGTTAACGCCCCGGTGAAGAAGATGACGAAGAGGGCCAGTCCGATAAAAATCCCGCACACGGAGTGCGTGTCCCACATGATCTGAAACGTGCGGGGCTTGACCTTCATGGGCTGATGTGGTTACGAAAATGCAGGACTCATGAGAACGGCACTGCCGCCGAGGATGAGGGCGATTCCCAAGAGAACGCCCCAGGCCCGCCGGGCGGACCGCGCGAGCATGGCGTAGCACATGGCCCCGACCCACACGGGAAAGCCCCCCAGCACCCCGACGGTGATGGCGGCATTCTGCCCGATCGGCAGGCACACACCGCAGAAGGCACTGAAGGCGAGGTAGCAGGCAAGCCCCGCCACAAACACAGCCGCCGTTTTTCCCCAGGCCTCCGTCCGCGTCCAGTCGTACTTCATGGCGTCATCCCAGTTGGGTGAGCAGAGCGGCGAGAAGGAACAGCCCGACCGAGGTCGGAATGAGCCGCGGCACCAGCGGCGCCGCAATCACCACGATAGAGGCCGACATGATCGCGGCCGACAGCCCGATCAGGAGGCCGACAGCCGGGGAAAACGCGAGGGTCAGAAGTACCAGCGCCCAGCCCAGGAGCCCGCCCCCCACCAGCCGACCGGGTCCCGGCCGCCGTCCGAGAACTGCCGCTCCCCACACCCGATCGTCCCCCGTCGGGGAGGCCGCGTAGCAGCACACGACCCCGAGGTACGTACATAGGAGGGCAATCTCAGTCATGGAATCACGGCAACTGCTTCGGTGACGGTCGCCTCCACCGGTCGTTATTCCGTACAACCGGCGAGTGTGTGGGACGGCTCTAAAATTTGTAGGAGAAGCTTGCCTTCACATTCCGCGGGGTCTGCGGATTGATCGTGGACCAGCCCTTGTAGTAGGTCTCGTCGGTCAGATTATTCACCTTCAGGTCCACCCGGTAGTCGCTGGTGTCGTACGAAATCGAAGCATCGAGCACGGTGTACGACGAGAGGGTGAATTGCCCCGTCGTGGCACGGTTGAGGACGAGATTCTCGCTGGCGTAGTTGCCGCCAAGACCGATCCCGACGCCCTCCAGCCCTCCGCTCGTCACGCGGTAGCTCACCCAGGCGTTCACCAGATTCTTCGGACCGGCTTCTTCCGGCCGGCGCCCCTCGTACACGGGACTGCCCTCGGTGACCTCGCTCTCATTGTGGCTGTAGCCGGCCGTCACGTTGAGGCCGTCCACCGGCACCGCCGTCACGCTCACCTCCGCACCCCGGCTGTACTTCTCGCCCCTCTGGACGTAAAAGTTGGCCCGCTCCGGATCTTCGAGCACGATGTTCGACACCGTAATGTCGTAGTAGCTGAGCGTGGCCGTGAGTCGATCGTTGAACGCATCGGCCTTCACGCCCACCTCCCACTGATTGGCGTGCTCCGGCTCAAACGTCCGCGTGCTCCCGTCATCCTGCGTGCGCGGCTCCACGTTGCTGAAGCCGTTCATGTAATTGCCGAAGAGCGACAGTCGACCGGGAATGGGCTTCACCACCACCCCGAGCTTCGGCGAGAACGCCGTCTGTTGAAAATCATCGTCATCGGTGGAGACGTCCCCCTCCTGGTCGAAGTGATCCACGCGCAGACTGCCCATCAATGAAAGCTGCGGGATGACGTGCACCACGTCGGAGGCGTAGGCACTGTACGTGGCCTGCTCACTGACGCTGTTCGTGTTCGACGCAGAGGCTAAGGCCGTGTCTACGGCCGTCTGAGAGAGGCCGGGCGGGGTGCTCATGCCCAGCTGGACCTGATCGAAGCCGACATATCCGGTGCCGTTGTCCACGATCCGCTGGTGCCGGTAGTCCACGCCCACGACCATCTGGTGCTCCATCCCAATCAGCGACACGTCCCCCACCAGATTCTGCTGGAGATCCGTGTTCAGCGTGGTCGAGTTCTGGTCGCTGATGAATCGGGTGTACGTAGAGGTGCCGCTCCGCCCCTCCCAGAGGTACGAGTAGTAGCCGTCCGACGTCGCCGAGCTTCGCGAGACGGACGTCTCCGAGGTCCAGCCCTCGGACAGCGCGTACCGCATCTGCCCCTGCAGATTGAAGCTGGGGTTGCGGATGGTGAGGTCGTTGTCGGTGTAGGAGCGCTCCGGATCGTACGCCAACTCGTCCATGCTATTTGCGCTGAGCTGCACGTACCGGTTGAGGAAGAGCATCGTCGGGTTCGTCTTCTCCGACGTGTAGAACTCGGTGGTCACCAGGAAGGAGAGGTCGTCGGTCGGCGCGTACGACAGCGTGGGCGCGAGGAACGCCGAGCGGCTGAAGCCCGCGTCCTGGAAGCTGTCCGTGCTGTGGTACGCCCCGTTCACCCGAAGGGCCATACCCTCGTCGCCCCCGATCGGCGCGTTCACGTCCGCCGTGATCCGGTTCAGCCCGAAACTGCCCGTCTTGTACGACACCTCGCCGCCGAAGGACCCGGTCGGCTTTTTCGTGACGACGTTAATGAGCCCACCGTAGGAGATGAGGCTGCTGCCGTAGAGCGTGCCGGACGGTCCCTTCAGAATCTCGACGCGCTTGATGTTCGCAGGATCGGGCGAGCCATTGGTAAGGGCCGGCAGGCCGTTCATCATCGTGGGCTGGGCGGAAAAGCCGCGGAGCGAGTAGAACCCCGCCCCGTCGCTGCCGCGTCCGGTGGACTCCCACAGTTTGAACACGCCGGGCGCGTTCGTCATCACGTCCTCAAAGTTCGTCGCGACCTGATCGGTGAGCAGCTCGTCGGTGATGGAGTTGTAGACCTGCGGATTTCCGACCTTCTCCAGCGGCATCTTGGCCACGTAGCTGCTCGCCTCCGTCGAATACGGCGTGCGCTGCCCGGCCTCCACCACTACTTCCTTCAGCTCCTGCGTCGATTCCTGGAGCGTGACGGGCGGGACCGTCACGGTTTCTCCGGCCTCGACCTCCACCTCGCGGCGCTGGGTCTGGAGCCCGATGTAGGAAACAACGAGCGTGTACGTCCCCGCGGGGACGCCCGTGATCACGTAGCGCCCGTCCGTGCCGGTCGTGCTGCCAAGAGCGGTGCCGTCGAGACTGACGTTCACGCCGGCCGGGGCGGTCTCTCCATCCGCCGTTTGCACCACGCCTTCAATCGTGCCACGCGACTCTTGTGCGTGCACTGGAGCGAGACAAACGCTCGCGGCGACCAGGAGGCCGGCAAGCATGCGAGAAAGAACGGAAAGGGGCGAAATCATTCTCATATTCGTTGTCGTGGTACGTGCCGTGAAGTTGAGGGACTGTCCTCCCGCCGGAACGTCCGCCGCAGGAGCAGAACGTTATTTAGACCAGTTATAAATAGATGGCGCAATGCAAATTCTATTGGTCGAGCCCGGCACTTGCAAGGCACGTTGCAGAGAGGGGGCGTGAAGATTCGGCAGAGAGTTCTGCCTTTCTTCGAAAGCGACTTATCCGAGACGGTCCTTGAGCGTCTGCGCACGCCGTCGACTCAGGGACAGCGGAGCATCGCGGTCCGTCACGTACACGTCGTAGCTTCGCCCGTCGGTGGACTCGACCCGGGTCACCCGCTCGACGTTGACGATGGTGGAGCGATGGATGCGGGCGAAGTGCGCGTCGGGCAGTCGTTCTGCCCAGGTTGACAGGGTGCAGGAGGTGAGAGCCATCGTCGTGTCGGCGAGGTGGAGCTCGGTATAGTTGCCCGTCGCCTCGACATAAACGATGTCGCAAATGCGGATAAAGCGAGGACGACGCCCCTCCTCGTAGAAGAAGAGGTCATCGTATCGAAATCCCGCCTCCGTGGCGGTCTCATCCTCTGGAAGGGCCGTGGACGTGTCGCGGACACGCTGGAGGGCGTCGGCCAGCCGATCGGGGTCCACGGGCTTCAGCAGGTAGTCCAGCGCGTTGACCTCGAAAGCACGGACGGCGTACTCGTCGTAGGCGGTCACGAAGATGACCTGCAGCGGCTCGTCGAGTCGGTCCAGGAGGTCGAAGCCGGTTTCGCGGCGCATTTGCACGTCCAGAAGGATCACGTCGGGCCCGTGCGTACGAACCGCCTCCGCCGCTTCGGCGACACTCCCGGCCTCGCCAACCACCGCGGCACCGTCAATCTCGTCTAAAGTCCGACGCAGTGCTTTCCGGGCCAGGCGCTCGTCGTCGACGATGAGGATTTGGAGCGATTCATTCATGGGACGTTAGGGCCTTTGTGTCGATTTCGATCTGAGCACGCACCCAGCCGTTCTCCTCGGCAACCTCGAATCGATAGTGATCCGGGTACTGGGTCTCCAGGCGCGTCCGAACGTTATCGAGTCCGGTGTTGGTGCCGTCGGCGTCCGGGGCCTCTGCCCGCCAGCGGCCTGTATTGGCCACCTCCAGCGCGAGGGTGTCGCGCTCGATCGAAGCGGTGACGTGGATGCGGAGCGGCATGGGACTCGTGCGTTGCCCGTGCTTGACGGCATTTTCCACCAGGGGAAGTACCAAGAAGGAGGGGATGCGACTGCGCCCAGCCTCCGGGGTCACGTCGACGTTGACCTGCAAGTCGTCTTCGAACCGAATTTTTTCGACGGCGAGGTAGTGTTCAATGGCCTTCACTTCCTGCTGGAGGGGGGCCTTGAGAGCCTCCTCGTCCAGCAGGGTGTACCGCAGAAATCCGGACAGTTCGCGCACGACCTCGCGGACGCGCTCCGGCTTCTCACTTGCCAGGGCCTCAATTGTATTGAGTGCATTAAAAAAGAAGTGCGGGTTCAGTTGATAGCGGAGGGCCCGAAGACGAGCGCGCTGCGCCTCCGCGTCAGCTCGAAGCAGTCGCCGCTCCTGCTTCTGCTGGAGGGACCACTGCGCGAATCCAAGATAGACCCCGCTCCAGGCAATCATGACGATCGGAAAGGACACAGCACCGGACAGAAACGAGCCTTCGCCGGGGCGAAATGACGCCACTCCCGTAACGGGGGCGATAAACGGGTTTACCCAGTCGACGCCCCAGGCCTTTATCTGATACCAGATCAGCCCGGCTGCAAGACCGGCCCCGAGTACCAATAGGATTTGAACAGCGGGTGCTCGTTGGCGCAGCGCGAGGCTCCAGTAGAGGGTTCCCAGCAGGGAGCTTACGAGCAGACCCGTGCTCGTGGCAACGAGCGTCTGCTTCCACAAGATGTCCCCGAACGGCTGATACGGCCGGAGCGTCAGGTAATAGCCGAGTGCGTACAGCCCCCACCCGAACAACTGCAGGCTTGCAAGGGAGAGGCCTTGCAGAGAAACGGCACGGACGGACGTGAAGGGGCGTACCATGACGGGGAGGGACCGGTGCTACGACTTCAGAACGCACAGAATATCGCCTTGCCCGTTCAAATGGAATGCCTCGTTTGATGAACGGACTCAGCTGTTGATGAACGGGGACACGAACGAGTCAATGTGACGTACGAGTGCCCCTCTCAATTCATCCTTCCCAAAGCAACACAGGTTCATGCGTCGATCTTTCCCGATAGGACTTCTCCTTCTTCTTCTCGCCGCCTCTGCCCCGATGTCCGTGCAGGCCCAATCGAACGAAGAGGCCGTAGAGGCAGCCAAAGCGGCGGCGCAGGAATGGCTCGCGCTTCTTGATGCCGACGAGTACGAAGCAACCTGGGAAGAGGCAGCGACGTTCTTCAAATCGAAGGTGTCCGCCGAACAGTGGACTGCCCAGGTCCGTCAGGCGCACAGTTCGCTGGACTCTCTCCGGTCTCGCTCCCTCGTTGCGGCTCGCTACACCACCTCGGTGCCCAATGCGCCAGAGGGCGAGTACGTGATCGCACAGTACCGCGCAACGTACGGCGAGCAGGAAACCGTTGAGACGGTCTCTCTCAAGAAGGACGAGAAGGAATGGCGAGTGGCCGGGTACTTTGTCAAGCCGGCGGGGCAGCAGTAAGATTCGGGGATCGACCGGCGAGCGGTCGAATTGGAAATCGCAGGCGAGGGACAGATTCGCATCGGCACCGACGAGCCGGGGGCACTGAAACAGGCGCTGGAAGAGGCGAAGAATGGCTAACCGGCTCCTCATTATCGGACGGACTCGGTGTTCTGTCCAAAGTGTCTGGTAGTGAGAACACGCTCTCAATCTACAGAATGCGTACGACCCTGAAAGCAGCTTTCCTCGGAATCGCCGTCGCCGTGCTGGGCGGCTGTCCCGCGTGGGGACAGTCGCCCCCGGCTGTCGACTCCCTTGGACGAGCCCTCGTCGAGAACCAGCCCGGCGGTGCGGTGATTGGGGTGCTGCGCGACGACAGCTCCTCGGTCCATTCTTTTGGGAGGGCTGATTCCACCGGCAGTGCCCCTTCGGCACATACGCTCTTCGAGATTGGATCCATAACGAAGACCTTTACGGGCCTTCTCTTGGCCGACGCTATTGAGCGGGGCACAGTCGACCCCTCGACCCCCGTTAGGAGCCTGCTGCCGGACTCCATTGCTCTTGCACCGGCCGAGTCAACGACAATTACGCTGGAGCACCTCGCCACGCACCGCTCCGGTCTCCCGCGCCTGCCGTCGAATCTTGCAGCCACGGCCCGGCCCGCCGATCCATACGCGGCGTATGGCGACAGCGCCCTCTACGCTTTTCTGGACGGCTACGCGCCGCCCCGGGCGTCGGGCACATCGTTCGAGTACTCGAACCTGGGCACGGGCCTGCTCGGGCACCTGCTGGCGCGGCGGGCAGACACGACGTACGCCGCGCTCGTCCGGCAGCGTATTGCCGAGCCGCTCGGCCTTTCGGACACTCGCGTCCACCTTACGGCCGACCAGCAAGCGCGCTTCGCACAGGGCCACAACCGCGCCGGCGCTCCTGCGTCTCCATGGCACTTCGATGCGCTGGCTGGGGCGGGCGCCCTCCGCTCCACCGCTGCGGACCTGCTCGCGTACCTCCGCGCGCACCGGACGGCCCTGCGGGCGGCCCCGGACACCGCCACGCCCCTGCAGCGGGCCATGCAACGCGCCCTTTCGCCCCGCGCCGCCGCGGGCGACGGCGACGCCCAGATCGGATTGGGGTGGCACGAGACGGAGCGCAACGGGCATCGGGTGGCGTGGCACAATGGCGGCACCGGCGGCTTTCGAACCTTCATCGGGCTCAACCGCACCAGCGGCCACGGAGTCGTGGTGCTGGTGAACACGGCCGTCTCGTCCCGGCGGGTAACCAAGGGAGGCATTCGCCTCCTCGACGCTGGAGCGACCGACTAGGCTCCATTGCCGGCGTTGCGGTCCTCGCCGGTCCCCCATTGCCGTCGACTCGCTCTTCGTGGCGCAGCTAGAGGCCGGCGGGAGCGCCCCCGGCTGTACGGCGTCCGAGGCCCGTGCCCAGTTCGACTCGCTCCGCGCCGGACGGCCGGTCTCCAATCATCTCATTTGCGGAGCGGGCGCTACGTTCTGGCGCCAGTGGATGCGTCACAGTCAGAAGGCCGACAGCATAGCCGCTGCGTTGGAGGATTCACTTTTCGTCCAGCAGGGTCTCGCCGATCAAAACTACCCGGAGTCAACGCTGGAGCAAAATCTGACCGCGTGGCGTCGCATCGCCCAGGCCGGTAATGCCTCCGTGCAGACGTACGAGGATGTAACCCCCCCTTCCTGAACACGGCCCCCTCCACGACGGCGGCGGCCCCTCTGACCAACTCACCTCGTGGATTCTGACTCGCCAGTGAGGCTCGAACCACTGACGTCATGCGGGTAGCGAGCAAGTGCGAGTATTCTACTCCACGAGCATAACCTGTCGCGTGTCACTGAAGGTCTCCCCTTCCACGTGGATGAAGTACGATCCGCTCGCAATGTCGTCGCCCGACACCCGTAGGTCCACCGGACGATTGGCCGGCAGGGATTCATCGTAAAGGACGGCCACACGCTGGCCGAGCGTGTTGTAAAGCAGGGCGCGGACGTGCTGCCGCTCTCGTACCGTCAGCCGCACCGAGGTCCGTCGCTGGAAGGGATTGGGGGCCGGTTTCGTGAGATCGTAGGCTCCCTCGGTCGGAATGACGACGTCCGAGGTGCGGAGGGTACGCGTCGTCTCTCCCTCTGATTGCACGAGGCGGAACGTATGGGGACCGGGCGGAAGCGAGTCTGCCTCGTATCGGTACGTGCGAAGGTCGGGCTGCTGGAGGGACCCTCTGTCGTCAAAAGGTTCATTACGGTAGAGGTGTTGGAGCTCCAGCACCGGCGAGACTGCACCCGGGATCTTCCAGGACACCATCACGCTCCGATTGCTCTCCTGCACCGACGTCTCGTACTCGGCCACCCGCACCGGTACGGGCACGTCGCTGCTGTAGACGCCGTTCGCGTGTGTGCCGGCCAGCACCTGTCCGTCCGTCGGGCGCGTCTCGACGTCGTTCACCACCACGTTGCCCATCCCACTCGGGCTCTCGCGCTGCCACGTCGAATTTTCGCTGAGGGTATCCGTGGAGTAGAGGCCCACGCTCGTGGCGGCGTAGAAGAGGGTCTGGTCGATGCCCGGCTGCGGAAGAATCGAAACCGCCCGTACCGACGGCCCGTCCGGCCCCCCGAGGTTGCCCTCCACGTTCGTCCACGTCTGTCCCCCGTCCGAAGAGTAGAAGAGGCTCGGCACCCCGTAATTGGAAAAGGCCACGAGCACCCGATCGCTGTTTGCCGGGTCGACGGCAATGTCGCTCGGAAAGGCACCGGCGGGGAAATTGGGGCCCGTGACGTCGACCGGTGCAAACCCTGTTGTGGCGTCGTCGAGTCGGTAGAGGCGAGGCACCTCCGGCTGGGCGTCGCCGTCGGCGTCCGTGGCGCCGTAGTAGAGCACGTGCGGATCGCGGGTGCGCGACGCAGTGAGGGCTGTGATGCGGTAGCCGTCCGGTGCCGCCTCCGGAAGGCCGTTCCAGCGAGACGGATCGGCGGGCTCAGTCTCCATCCGACGATTGCGGTACAGCGTGTCGCCGGCCGGGTAGTACATGACTGCCGGATCGGCGGGGTCAACCTCAAACGGATGGATGAAAAGCTGTCCGGTTGCTTGCTCCGGATACGCGGCCCGTTGCCTGGTTCCCGTTCCGTCGGGATACTGCACGACAATCCCGCCCTGTGCCGAAGCGTAGCGAAACGTCCCTCTCTGGGCCTGCGCCTCCGAAATTTCGCACTCTCCCCCGTCTGCGCCCTGCTGGCGCACCCAGGGCTCCTGCGGATCGGTGGACTGCGTGTACCACGTGCCGTTATCCTGCATGCCGCCCATGATCGTCGGGTCGTCCGAATCGGCGTTCATGCAAACGTGATAAAACTGGGTCGTGAAGTAGCCATTGTTGAGACTCGTGTACGTAACCCCCTCATCCTGTGACACCCGGTTGTTGCTCGTCTGATGCACTCCTCCGTCGCTGCCGGTAAGCATCACGGAGGAGTTCCTGGGATGGAAGTCGATGGCATGCTGATCGGGATGCTGTGAATCGCCGCTCGACGGGCTGTACAGACCGCCCTGCGGATCATATCCTCCGATCCACGTGGCCGCATTTTCCGGAGAACCGTCAACGGTAATCTGCCACAGATTCACCCCGCCGGCGTACACGGTGTTCGGGGCGCCCGGATGCACCTCAACGTGGAGATCGTATCCCGTTTGCGACTCGAAGTGTGTCGAAGTGCCTCGCTGGGGAAGATACTCACTGAAGTTCTCCCAGGTGTTCGACGCGGCGTCGTACCTCCACATGACGTGATTGAAGGGCGACCCATCGCTCGCTGTGGGCCCGTAGCCGGGAGCGTAGGCGATAAACCACACCTCGGATTCGTTAGAGGGATTCACGTCGAGGACCGTGCGGAAGAAGTCGCCGCTGCACGCGCCGCCGCCCGGCCACCCCGAGGGCGTAATCTCGGTCCAGTTCCGGCCGTCGGGCGAGCGAAAGATGCCACACTGCTCCCCGCGGCCGCCAAGGGTGGCGTACACGACGCCCGTTGAGGTGACAGTCACGTCCGTATAGGCCGACGCCTGTCTCGGATTTGTGGGGCTCCCGGTGAGCACAGAGGTCCAGCTTTCACCCCCATCCACGCTTCGAAAGATGTTGTTGTACGTGGCGGCATACACCTCGTCCTGTGCCGTATTCGACGGATCGATGCGGACGCGATACACGAAATCGAAGGGCGACTCAAACTGCACCGGATTGCTGTCGGTACTGGGAAGCTTTCGCCAGCTGCGGCCGCCATCCGTCGACTTGAAGATGCCGTTGCCCTTGTACAAGGCTCCTCCAATTCCGCTGGCCGAGTTGCCGATGAGCTCGCCCGTCCCGGCGTACCAGACGTCCGTCTTTCCTTCACTGGTGTCCTGCACCACGGTCGTCACGCTCGGGCGCTGGCCCGGCTCAAACGTCCGCGCCCAGCTCTCCCCTCCGTCCGTCGTGCGCCACATGCCTCCCGACACGCCCGCCGCCAAAATCGTCTCCCCACTCGGGTCCGACGCGTCGTAGGCCACGGCTCGGGTGCGCCCCCCGACGTTCGACGGCCCCCGCCGCGACCACGTGCTCACCTTCCGCTGCGTTTTGGGCAGTTGCTTGGCAAAGTCCACTTCCCGCGCCCGAATGTTGGGCGGAATGCGGTTGGACTGCGGGTTGCGGAGCCGCATCCAGCGGTAGCGA
>JAHENZ010000244.1 GCA_018609755.1 Salinivenus sp.
CTAACCGTCGCACTCAACCCGAACCCGATCTCGTCGCGCACCAGTCCGGCCTCGTCGGTCACCTCGACGAACCGTCCGGTGCCCGACGAATCCACCTCGTTTCGGTACAGCTGGTCGTTTTCAAACTCTCGACGTTGCTGAAGCGTCGATTGGACCCCCATTCGGGAGTCGCGGATCGGGGGATTGTTGAGGAGATATAGATCGAGGTCACCGTCCCGATCATAGTCAAAAAACGCAGCGTGAGCGGAGTACGCAGTAGCATCGAGTCCGTATTCAGCCGCACGCTCCGTAAAGGTCCCGTCGCCCGCGTTGATGTACAGCTTATTTTCGCGGTGGGGCGAGCCGATCGTACCGGACTTGCAGACGTAGATGTCGAGATGACCATCCCCATTCACGTCGGCCATCGTGACCCCGGTCGTCCACCCGGTACTGTCCTTCACGCCAGCCGCTTCGGTCCCCTCCTCAAACTGGAAGCCGCCCTGATTCAGGTACAGGGCATTCGGGCCCATGTTGGCCGTAAAGTAGAGGTCCGTACGCCCGTCGCCGTTCACGTCTCCGGCTGCCACCCCGCCTCCGTTGTACAGATACGTGTAGTTCAACACGTGACGCTCAGGCCGACCCTCGATGTCATTTGAGAACGTAATTCCGGTCGAATCCGCCGGAAGAAACGAAAAGAGCGGAGTTCGCTGTGACGATTCACATCCGGCAAGTCCCCCAATGAGTGCGAGGACGACGAGAATGCGTGTCCACTTCATTTTGGACGTCGATTGATTCTCGAAGAGAAGAAATTACAAGTTGCATTCCATACGACAGCCCTCCCTGACCCGAGACCGTTGCCGGCCGGATCTGGGGAGGGCTGTCCAGGAATGATCAATCAGCAGACAAGGACCTCTACGATTCTCCAAAGGAGTCCCATCCGCCCGTCTAGTTATAGCCAGGGTTCTGCTGGAGAACCGTCTCGCCTCCTTGCTGGCTCAGGTCGATCTGACGCTGCGGAATGGGGAAAAACTCGTTCTTGTCCGGTGTGAAGTCTCCACCCGCGAGGTTGTCGCCCGGAGCGTCCGAACCGGTCTCGTAGCTATAGTACTGATCGAGCTGGCTGTCTGCGATTCCCCAGCGTACCAGGTCATAGAAGCGATGTCCTTCCATTCCCAGCTCGAGCATACGCTCGTACCGGATCTTCTTCAGAGCATCCTGCTGGCCCGAGAAGGAATTGTAGGGCTCCACGTTGTAGTCCGGCAACTGGTACTCGTTCCAGTTGCTCGCACTACTCGCGTCTCCTCCGAGGAAGACAAACGTGGACTGGCGATCCGTACGGACCACCCAGTCGTACTGGTCGGGACTGGTGGCCAGCATGTCGGCCTCGTTGTCGACGACCGCCAGCGCAAACTCTCTGTTGAGGTCATTGGTAAGCTCGCTTTCCGAATTGCCCGCACGATTCCGCACTCGGTTCACGTAGTCCAGTGCATCGCTCATGGACCCATTGCTGGCCTGCACGTTGGCCTCGGCCGCCATCAGCAGCACGTCGGCAAAACGGATGATGTGGTAGTTCACCGCGGATCCGGTCGCGCCCCACGGGTTGTCGGCCCCGAACTGATCCCGGTGCGAGCGTCGATAAACGTGCTTCTTCGGAGAGTATGGTCCACCGGTGGACTGTTCCCGAATCCAAAGGTTGCCCGGGTGCGGTCCCCAGTCGTGGTAGGGCACGCCTCTCCGGCCCACGGTCCACTCAAGCCGCGGATCGAGGGTCTGCGTTCCCAGTTCGTAGGACGCGTCCTCCGCAATCCCCTGATCGTTCTTCACGGGCGAGCCCTGGGACCGAGGATCGTCCGCGCCCATGTTGAGCGGCTGACCATCGCCGTCGACACGGAAGGCATTGACGAACCACTGCGACGGCTGGAAGAAGCCGCAGCAGATGAATGGGCTTGAGCCTCCGTGGGGATAATTAAGAACCGACCCTCCGCGCGCATTTCCAATGCCGCCGGAGCCATCCGGTCCCGTGTTCTGAACCGCAAACACCGACCCGGTGTTGTTTTCCGTGGCCGCGTTGAACATGTCCTGATACGCGTCCGTCAGCTCAAACGATTCTCCATTCATGTTGGTGCCCTGATTGATTACCGGCTCAAGCTCGCCGAGGGCCGCCTGCCACTCTTCCTGGTACAGGTACGTTTTGCCCAGGTACGCCTGCGCGGCCCAGCGATACGCTCGGCCGAGATCGGACGGAGTGTCCGGCAGGTTGTTCTTCGCAAACGTGAAGTCTTCCTCGATCTTGGTCCACACGTCAACGGCCCCATCGCCACGATTCGGCTGGTTGACGTTCTCGGTTGTCTCATCCACCCAGGGCACATTGCCGAAGTTGCGCTTCAGATCGAAGTAAAAGTGAGCACGGAGGAATCTCGCCTCTGCCTGAATTCGTGTTCGCTCGGCATCACTTAGCTCGGCCTGTTCCGCCAAGCGGAGAACGTCGTTCGATCGGGAGATGCCCTCGTACAGGGCCTGCCACTTCGTATTGAAGTACCCGACCGACGGGTCGTGCTGCATCTGCGCGATGGTGAGGACGACGCCCTGGTCGCCCGCCTCGCTCCCCTTGTAGGCCTCACCGCCGGCCACAGTGCCGTACACCCAGTTGTCCTGCGCGCTCTCCCAGGAAGACCCGCCGGCGATCGACGCGGTGAAATCCGTCTTCGAAGTCTGGTTCAGCGCAGAGTAGGCAGCGAGGAGAACTGTTTCAATTCCTCCTTCTTTGCCCGTCAATACGTCCGAACTGACGGCCCCTCGCGAAGGCTGGTCGAGAAAGCTTCCGTTGGTAAGGTCACACGCCGACAGGACGAGCCCGCAGGCGACGAACACGGCGCCAAAAAGCGCCGCGTATCGGAATGATTCAGTCGTCGTGAGTCGATGGAATTTCATAGTTTCGATACTATCTCGGAAAGTACGTGGATTGGGCAGGGGTGGAGTGGACGCTTAGAACGTCAGATTTACGCCAACCCGATATTGTCGAGGCGTCGGATATGCCCCTTCGTCGATCCCGAAGCTGGTCACGTCCTCTGCGTCGTTTTCCCCGTCGGTCGTCCCCCCAATCTCCGGCTCCGGATTGCTGTAGTTCGTGAAGGTCAAGAGATTCGACCCTTGCACGTAGAGGCGAACGCGCTCTGCCCCAACCTGCTGGACCAGATCAGACGGGAGGCTGTACCCCAGCTGGACGTTTCGGAGACGCAGATAATCCGCATCTTCCACGAAGTAGGAGTTCGGTACCTGGTTGGTGCTCACCGTCCGCTGGGTTTCCTGAATCGGCACCGTTGCGTCCGAATTATCTGCTCCCGGCTTCCACGAGTCTTCGAGGGCCGCCACAGACTTTGCGCCGGTAAAGCCGGACCGGAAGTGCGTCCACCACTTCGTCTGGTTCCAAACGTCGGCTCCCTGCGACCCGAAGAGCGACGTACTCAGGGTCCAGCCCTGATACCGAAAGTTCAGGTTCAACCCGGCAGTAAAGTTCGGGTGCGGC
>JAHENZ010000245.1 GCA_018609755.1 Salinivenus sp.
ACCGGACCCCGGAGAAGATGTGGACTTTGTCGTTCTCGATTTTTGAGCGGCCCCCGCGGCCATAGCCGAGCCAGCGCCGGGCCAGGTGCTCATTGATGTCGTCAGGTTCGAGGGGCAACTGGGCGGGCACGCCCTCAATAATGCCGATGATGGCCTCGCCGTGCGATTCGCCGGCAGTAAGGTAGCGGAGCATAGGTGCGTTTGTGCGTTAAGCGTTTGGGCGTTCCGGCGTGAAGGGGTATGCTCTTGACGAGACTGAAGGCTGAATCCAATTGGGAGCACGCCTCCAATCACGTATCACACAATACGAAATATGGAATACTACACGATCAACCCAGGCACCAATCTACAAAATCAGGCAATAGTCCAAAATTGCATCCGCCGTTACTGAATTTCGTAGAATGCCTGGGTCCCATCGGTGCGCTGGACCTGCACGAGAATCGGGGGCTCGGCCTCCTCCAAATGGGTCTGCACGTCCCCCGGGGACTCGATCGGCGTGTCGTCCAGGGCCGTGATCACGACGTCGCGAGGAAGGCCGGCCTCGGCCGCTGCGCCGCCCTGTTCAACGTACGCGACGTAGGCCCCAGCGTCGAGGTCGAAGCGGGACTGCACCGGATCTTCGACGGGTCGGACGCCCACGCCCCACGCGTCGAGCGTTACGACCGAATCGTCAGAAGATTCCGGGTTGGGCGTTGACTCTGGACGCTCGTCGTTGGGCACGGGGCCGGGCCGCGAGCGGGACTGGGACTGCAGGTCACTGAGCCAGTTCTGGTAGACGGAGGTGTCGTCGCCCATCAGACGCACGTCGAAGGTCTGCACCGTGCCCTCCCGCCACACGCGCACCGAAATCTCGTCGCCGGGCCGTTGCATGGCTACCACGCTCTGGAGCTCGTTCGGCGCATCCACGCGCTCCCCCGCCACCGCCTCCACGATGTCGCCGCGGCGGAGGCCCGCCCGGTCGGCAGCACTCCCGCCGCGCACGTCCGCCACGTAGACGCCGTGGATCTCGTCGAGCCCCACCTCCCGTGCCACCTCGGCATTGACCTCCTGGATGCTCACCCCGAGATAGCCGCGTCGGACCTCGCCGTACTCGATGAGGTCGGTGATGATGCGCTCCACGAGCCTCGACGGAATGGCAAACCCGTAGCCCGCATAGGCGCCCGTCTTGCTCGCGATGGCCGTGTTAATGCCGATGAGCTCTCCCTCCAGGTTCACGAGCGCTCCGCCCGAGTTGCCCGGATTAATAGCCGCATCGGTCTGGATAAAGTCCTCGATGCCAAACTGACTGTCAATGATGCGGAGCTGGCGCCCGAGCGCACTCACGATGCCGGCCGTGACGGTAGAGGTAAGCCGGAAGGGATTGCCGATGGCCACCACCCAGTCGCCCACCTGCACGCGATCGGAGTTGCCGATGGGGAGCACGGGCAGGTCGCCCGGACTGTCGATCTTGACGACGGCCAGATCGGTCGACGGATCCGAGCCGACGACGCGTCCCTCAAACTGTCGCTTATCGGTCAGACGCACCTGAATGGCCCCGGCGCCCTCCACCACGTGATGGTTGGTGACGACGTAGCCGTCGGGGCTGATGAGCA
Organism: Salinivenus sp.; assembly: GCA_018609755.1. Lineage (GTDB taxonomy): Bacteria > Bacteroidota > Rhodothermia > Rhodothermales > Salinibacteraceae > Salinibacter. The sequence goes on from JAHENZ010000245.1 coordinate 1,593, forward strand.
CGCCGCTCCCCAGGTTCTGCTGGCGCGGCGGGTTGTTGAAGAACTCCTGCTCGGACATTTCCTCCGCGTCCCCGGACTGCACCCGAATCGACACCACCGCGGACCGCACCTCCTCGGCCACCGATCGGAATTTTTGGCTGAGGGTGGCCGGGGCGAGCTGCTCCGCCTGCAGGCCGGAGTCTGCGGGGGGACCGGCGCGTCCGTTCGCCGCCGGCCCACTGCCGACCGGCTTCACGATGCGGGGAGCGGGCGTGCGAGCCGGCTCTTCTTCCATGACGAGCATAAACAGAATGCCCGAGAGCAACCCCACGAGGACGAGGCCGATGCCAACGAGCAACCGAACGAGGCGCCGGGACGCGGACATGAGCAGCGCACGTAAAGACAAAAGAAAACGGGAGGGACGAATCCCCCACCCTACACCGATAGAATTGTTTCGGCCCGGCCGCCGGGGCAACAAGCACGTCACACGAATGGGCGGTTTGAGTGCATAACCTCTCCTCCCTCCTGTGTTCGGGCGCCCCCCTCGTCGAATCGTGTGGCTCTGCGTTCGCTCCGCTCGGACGCGCCCAGATCAAAGGCGCGAAAGAGTACGCACATCTACGTAAATTCACGTTTCATCTTGACAAAGTGCCCCCCCCCTTCCCTATACATGTTGTCGATGATCAGGAAAAGTTACGCCAACATCCCTTTTCCCCGATTCCCTCCTCTACGGCACACACGACCCGCACCTCGACACGAACTCCGCATGTCCTATTCCTCAGACCCAGACGACGCTTCCGGTCTCTCAAACTTTCTTGACTTCAGGTTTCTTGTTCGTCATGTCCGTCTCGTGAAAGGGAGCGCTCTCGTGCTTCTTCTGCTGGCCGGTGCCGGACTCGCGGCCTGCGACGTTATGCCCGGACTCCGGGATGACGTTCCCCAGCCTGCGTCCGACAGCCTGCAGATCTCACTGCTGGAGCCGGGGCATATGGTAACGGGACTAACCGGTTCCGGCCCCCTCCGGATGCAAACCGTAGGTCCAGGCGAGAAGAAAGCCGGCACTGCTTCATTCGACGCGAAACACGCCTGCACGATGACGCTCTACCGCCCGGACGGCCCGCGGGGAGCGGGCTACTATCACCGCTCGGCGGAGCTGTCGTACCCGGACTCGGTGCTGACCCAGGCCAACGGGGAGACCACCCGGCTGACGGCCCGCCTCCGACTACAGGAGGTGCCTCATTCAAGTCGGATCAATGCCCGGCTCCGCTGCCGCCTACCGGCAGTAGACGGAGCCGAACAGCGGGTGCGTCGGTTCTTCCGATTTGGATCGGAGCAACTGGCCGCCGCCGGATTTACCGATCCCGACAGCACGGCAAACCAAGAGTACCGCCGAACGGGTCCTCAATCTCGAACGGGGCCAACCCAAAAAGAACTCGACTGCGATGACGTGCAAGTGTGCTGGCAGGGGGAGTGCGTCGTGTTTGATAATGCAACAACTTGTGGAGGAGGCGGAGCGAGTGGTGGGAATAACGGCTGGGTGGGCGGTTTGCCCCCAAATCAGCCGTGCTCTGGCGGCGATCCGTGTCCGATGATTTACCCGGACGATATGGAGGGCGGGCCGACTGGGGAGCCGGGTCCTGGCGTGAATGAAAATCTACTCTGTGTAAAGGATCCACTTAAGGACATGGACATTAGAGCCACCTGTAGTGGAGTCGAAGGAGGGCGGTTTGGAGAAAATGCAAGAGGACCCGGGAATCCACATTACGGGATTGATCTGCTAGCGGAAATCGGTACACCGACGTGGGCTTTTATGCCAGGAGAAGTGTACCTCATAAATACCGATCCTGATGCTAGTGATTTTGGAAAGTTTGTAATGGTTAAGAGTGGTGATTATATTATAATATATGCACACCTTGACAATATAGATGTAAAAAGAGGTGACAAAATAGTTGCAGGTAAAACACAAATCGGAAAAACTGGTGTTACCGGAAACTCTTGCAATAATGATTGCTCATGTGGACCACCACACTTACACATAGGAATAAAAAAGGGTAACTCATGGAATACTGGAGATCCGGTAGATCCTGAAGAGGGATTTATCGGAACTCAGTTTGGCGATAACGGAAATGCAACCAGCGACTACTGTAGCTCGTAGATTAATCGACGACTAAACTACTACTTACCCCCCTTCACAACCTCTAATAGAACAATATTACTATGAAAATTAAGCCATTCCTATCTTTTATCGCATTGTCAGTTATCATCATTCCCTGTTGGCACGAAGTACCGGCTCAGACTGAAAGAACTCTTCAGCAGAAAGATATGCGCGGGGAGGCCACCCAGGTACCCTATCTTCGTCAGGACGAATACCAGGGAATCTCTCTCACGAATGAGTCCATGCCACAAAAGGCAGCTGGAACGTCCGCAGGCGTTCAACCAACGTTCAAGAATTTGCTGTCCGTTTCTTCGTTAGAGGAAGTCACTCGTCTCCTCGGCGAACCGCAATCCATCGAACGCAACGATCTCGACGAAACATCCTTCACTGCCCTTCTGCGTTATGATGGATTGTGGATGGATTACATCAAGGCAGGAAGTGAGAATGTCCGTCTACGAAAGCTCAAGATCACCTCTCCGAAGTGGTCGATCAACGTGAACGGAAACGTATTTCGACCCGGAATGAAGAGTCATCAACTAAGCCAAGCCGTTCAACATTCCATACGGGAGATCGGTAGTCCTCCTGCCGACAGCCCTGACGTAGACGCTTCTGCCATTCTCCGCGTCGCGAACCCAGCCAAAAACGGAAAGACGAAAGGGCTAAAAAAGAATACCCGGTTTACATTTCAGATTGACAAAGACATGGGTGAAATTAAAGGGATCGTTTTCCTGAGATTGATATGATCCGAATAGGTGATCTGTGTTGGGGAGATTGTGTCTTCGGTTTGCTCTTCCTCGGCCCGGTCGCGCCAGCTGACGCGCAGATCGAGAAGACCTTCGAGCGGTCGACCATGAACGGGAGGACGGTGCAAGCCCCCTACGTCACGTACGAGGAGTTTCAATCCGCCACGGTTCGTTCTCCAGGAGGGCAAGCGCCTCTCCATGAACTTCTGACCGTCTCTTCTGTCGAGGCGGTTACAACTTTTGGGAAAACCACTAAGCGTTGACCGCAATGACGATTCCGATGACGAAAGCTTTACTGTGTGGTTGCGTTACTAGGGGGGAACGACGGTGGAGTACCACGGATTTCCAAAAGACACTCTTGGACTTACCTCCCTTGACCTCCGATCCCCCAAATGGAGCCTCACTGTTGACGGCACGATGCTCCGCCCCCGTGCGAACGTTTCTCATCTCAATTCGATCCTTCGCACGTCGTTCGACCTGCCGTCCGGTGCGAAAGCATCAGAGGGCCGCAGCATCAGCGGCGAAGGCATTTACATCGCCGATCCGAACGCGTCCAAAAACGGAGCCGTGACGCCGCTCAATAATGGCATGACCCAACT